>CACYEC010000328.1 GCA_902773225.1 uncultured Bacteroidales bacterium | reverse complement strand
TTCTGCATCGATGACCTCACTGTAATAACCTCTGGGAGTGATGAAGGTGTGGTTCCATTCGTAACTCTGAGAGTTGCCGATGATGACAACGGTGAACATATCCACATCATCAGGATTGAAGGCTTGCAAGGTGGTCAGTGTGACTTGTTGCCCATCTCTGCCGGCATGGCGTACATATCCCACGGGGGTCTGTCCGCTTCGTGTTTTCAGGAAAATCTCCTTGAGTCGATGCAGTTGCCAGTAACGTCCGTTGCTTTTGGGATTATAGATGGCGGTGACAAAGTCGGCTTCAGCGGATGCTTGGATTCTACGCTCTATTTTCGACCATGGGGTCATGAGGTCGGAAAGAGAGATGACGCAGAAATCGTGACCGATAGGCGCTCCCAGTAGTGAAGCGGCTTTCTGGAAGGCACTGATGCCGGGATGGGTGATGACCTCCACATCGCTGCCTCGCTCACGCTTCATCTCATAGATGAGCGGTGCCATGCCGTAAATTCCGGCATCACCACTGCTGATGACCACCACCGCTTTGCCATCCTCTGCGTAATCGAACGCTTGCTGGGCGCGGTCGCGCTCTTTCTTCATGCCTGTGTCGATACACTGGCAGGTGGAGGGAACGTAAGGCTCGATAAACTGGAAATAGTATTTATAGCCCACAACCACATCGGCCTGTCGCACGGCGGCGATGACTGCAGGGGTGATGTCGTCGGCACTGCCCGGACCTATTCCTACGATGGTGATACGTTTGTTGCTCATGATATGGTGTTTTTACATTCAGATGCGAAGATACAATTTTCTGCTGAAATATGGTGTTTTTCTGTCATAAAATGTGTGGCAGGGCACACGATGTCATCATAGATGCCCTGCCACAAAGTGTCGTTAGAATATATGGGTTCTCCATCATGAACCCAAGAAAGGTTACTACTCCTCAGGATTCTTGGAGTGATAGTAGTCGAGTGGTTCGCCGTTGATGGCGTCCTTGGTGTGGTTCATCCAAATCTGACGTACTTCCTTCACCTCGAGAAGACCCTTCACAATCTGGGTGTTGTTGTTGCACTCATAGCCCATATGAGAGAAGTACATCTTCCAAGACGTGTCTTCCACTTCGCCTTCCTCATTGGCCTCGAAACCATTGTCCCAAGCATCGTCGTCGCCTGACATGTCGTTGTGGGCGTGGTCACCGGCAATGGACATCAGCGGATGGCAATATACCTTGCCACTGGTGAAACCAGCGGCTTGCATACGCTCCAGGACGTTAGTCTTGAAGTTTTCAGCCATGTCAACTGTACCTACGAAATAGTGTGGGTTGATGGCCTGAAGTGCTTCCTCAAGTTGAGTGTAGCGGATGTTGGCCTTGTAGGTGTCGTAGGAGTCGGGGTTACCGTGTCCCATGAAAGCGAAGATGTTGTCCTTGGCATAACTTGAGAAGTTCTTGTCGAGGGCCTTGGCTACGGCGTCCACGTCCTTCTCTGCATCTTGGAGAAGGGGCACACCGAGTTTGATGGTCACCTTGGACAGATAATCATCGTCGATGTCTCCGTCGGAGTTGTTGGAGAAGTCCTTGATGTAGTTGATCACGCGGGTGTATTCCTCACCGGGAATCACTTGGAGCGACTGCACCACAATCTCATTGTACTTCACATTGGCGAAAGCCTTCAGCCAGTAGTAAGGAGCGTAGAAGTTGCGGGGGGCGACATTCTCACCTGCAGCGGCACGGTTGATGCAAATGGCAGAAGAGAAAGAGAGATAGACATCGTAGCCGGGGAAGGTGCTCTTATAGGCGGCTACGGTCTCGTCGAAGGCGTCGTAAGCCTGCTGCCATGTGGAACCGAAGGCAACGAGAAGGATGACCTTGCTGTTCTTCTTGCTGTTCTGAACGGTGCTGTTCACTGCATTCTGATAACGAATCACATTGGCTTCTTCGTCATCGTCGTCGCTACAGGCTGTGAAGCAAACTGTAGCCATGATTGCCATCATGGCAATCATCAAAAACTTAATTTTCTTCATAATTTGATGAATTTAATGAATGATTAAACTTGGTGCTTGTTTTCTTTCCTTGTGAGAAACGGATGCTGAAGGAGGCGAAGATGGTGGTACCTGGGGTAGTCGTGCCAAGGTGCAACCCATGATACGTGCGGTCAACATAATTGAATATATTGTCAACGCCTGCTTCCAGACGATAGGTCAGTTTCTTGCTGCTTGTGAAGTCGTGTGTGGTGGTCAACTTCCAGATATTGTAGCCTTTCCCGTTCCCGTTCAACTGATAATAGCGCTTGGTGGACATCTTGCCATAGACACCTATTCCTAATTGGTAGGTAGGACTGAAGTCATGCTCCCAGGTGGCGAAGATGTTGCCTTTATGGTGTGCCATGCCGTCGATAATCACTTTCTTCATCACCTCGTGGTTGGTGTCGTAGGTGTTGGCCTCTGTGTCAAGGTAACTGTAGCCCAGGCCGAAGTGGAATTTTTTCACTGTGTAACGGACGGACACATCAGCACCGTAGGTCTTGGCGGTTTCCAGGTTCTTGTATTGGCGTGTCTTGATGGGCTGGTACTGAAGGTAGAGGTCTTCAGGTGCCTGGTAGTTGGGGATGGTGACGAGGGCTATCATGTCTTTCACATCGTTGAAATAACCCGTCAGACTGAACGACAAACCATGATGGGTGTATTCCAGTCCGGCACTGTAGTAGTTGCTCTTCTGGGGGGTCAGGTCTGTGTTGCCTAAATAGAGATAAGTGCCACTCATCTGGCGCACATATCGGTAGTGGAGTTCTTTAGTGGTAGGGGTCTTGAAACCTTGGCTCCATGTGGCTCTGGCTCGCCATGCCTCGCCTATGCTGTACATGGCTGAGACCTTTGGGGTGAGTCTGAAGCCGAATTGCTCGTTGAGGTTGAGACGGAGGCCTGCCGTGATGTTGAGGTTGCGGAAACCGTTCCACTCGTCTTGAACGTATAATGCGCCAGTGTTGTCAGTGGCTTTTCCTCCAGCCACACGCAGTGGTGCTTTCAACCAGTCATAGCGCCATTCCAATCCGGCACTGAGGCGGTTGGTGTGTGGGAGATTGAACACACCTTTGAGGTGTGCCATTGTTCTCTGTTGGTCGCTTTGCAGTTGGTCCTGACCAGGGAAGTAGGGATAATAATTGGTGAACACACCGTTGATGTGTCCGTCGGTTAGGGTGGTGTCGGTGAAATTATAGTAGTAGGCATGGCGGTTCCAGTCCACATCGAGTGTCAGCACATCTGTTGTGTTCAGTTTCCATTTACCTCCCACAGCAGCGGATGCGTTTTTGTACTCAAAGTCGTAGGTTGTGACATCGGTGGAGGCGTATTTGCCACAGGGGCGGTAGATGTGCTTCCAATACCAACTGCCCTCGGCATAGAGTTCCATGTCTTTGTTCACTGTGTAGGTCAGACGTTCCGCAATTTGATAGTTGGTGTAGCGGTTGACGGTCTTGTTCCTTGAGTCGGTGATGAGAAACTCCGTCTGAGAGGGGGCTTCAACAGAGGTGTTCTGCCAACCGTCGGTGTGCTGGAGTTGGAAGTTGGTGTAACTGCTCCATCGTCCCCAGTTCAAACCGATGCCGTTGTGCTGGCGGAGGTCACCGTAACTGCCTCCACGCGTGGTGTTCTCCAAGAAAATCCCTTCTTGGTGGTGCTTCTTGGTGATGATGTTCACCACACCTGCTATGGCATCACTGCCATACAGCGCAGATGACGCGCCTTTTACTATCTCTATCTTCTCGATGTTTTGGGGGGCGATAAGTCCGAGGTCGTTCTCACCTCCCACATCACCATGAATACGCTTGCCGTCGATGAGGATGAGGATATAGTTGTTGCCTAAGCCATTCATCTGCATCTGACTGCCCATGTCGCCTTCGTTGAAGTCGAAGGAACTGGTCAGCATTCCTAACATCTCCTCCACGCTCTTGCCTGAGAAACTCTTCAACTGCCTGCCCGAGATGACTTCGGTCTGCACAGGGGCGTTCTTGATCGTGTGTTCGGTGCCTGTGCCTGTCACCACCACTTCCTCCAGTCGCCGTTCTTTGTCAACACCTTCTGTCGAATGGTTGTCTGTCTGTGCGTAGCCAGTCTGGCTGATTATGGTGGTCATGCCAAGCAACAACAAAAAGACGATATGTTTGCTTGTGGGTCTCATTATCATGCTGATGTGTAATATATGCTTTTAAACCAGTCGTTTCTTAAAGTTTAATATATATATTCATATAATTGTATATACTTATATAATAATATATCAATCCTTAAACAGCACCTTCATGCTGATGTATGCTGTGCGCCCCGGATTCAGGGTGGCGTAGTTGCTGTTGTAGGGTCGGTCGTCAGTCCAATCGAACAGGTTTTCCACACCTACGCCTGGCTCCAAAATGAATTTCTTCATGCTGATGGTATGGCGGGTGTTCAGGTCCCAGATGTTGTAATGTGGGGCATAACCGTAGGTCTCGGAATAACGGCGGCTGTAGATGCGTCCGTTGAGTGCGGCGTTGAGTGAGTATTTGCCCCAACTGCGTGCCCATTGCAGTCCAACCGTCCATGAGTTCTTGATGGTCTTGTCGAGTGGTTGGTCGGTGTCTTTGTCTTTGGCGTCAAGGTAACTGAAAGCGCCTCTCAAGGTGAACCCATAGCCGATGTAGGCATTGGCGTTCACGTTCACGCCGAACAGACGGGCATGGTTGATGTTCTGGCGCTGACGCACGGTCTTGTGGCCGTATTGGCTCATGGCTTCATCGTCTTTGGCGATGGTCACGTAGTCAATCATGTCGCGCACATGATTGAGGAACACGTTGCTCGAGGCGGAGAACCATCTGTAGTTGTACTCTGCGTTGAAACCGAAATAGTTGTTTTTCTCGGGTTTCAGGTTCTTGTTGCCGATGGTCATGCGGTCGGTGGTCTTGGCGATGTCGGTGGCATAGACCTCGCTGAGCGACGGAGCCTTGTAGCCTGCG
>CACYEC010000327.1 GCA_902773225.1 uncultured Bacteroidales bacterium | reverse complement strand
TGGCGCAAGATGAAGTCTGCGTCGGTAGTTGCAAAAGTCTGGCCACCAGTCGAGACTAACGAATCCCGCTTTACCTCCGAAGAACTTCCCATAGACAAGATGCCCATCCGTAATGACTGAACCTTTCCACTTCCAAAGCGGCCAATCCCATCCACCGTCGGGTAGAACCACATAGCGGCAGTCGTCATCAACAACTTCTTCGGCCGAAAACCCACCAATACCACTGTTGAGCAGTGGCAGGAAACCGATACGGCTGATCAATTCGCTCAATCCAGCACTGTTATGTACTTTTTCACTAATTACCATCGTCTCGTCACTTCATTGAAAAAAGACCACAGACGGTACTGTTGTCTGTGGCCTGATTGACTTAAATGCTTAGAATCCGTAGATTTCCTTGAGTTTCTCTCCCAGACGGTCGCCACGCAAGTCGATAGCGATAATCTTACCTTCGGGGTCACAGAGGATACTCGCAGGAATAGCGCGTATACCGTAGGTTTCTGAGGCTATCGTATTCCAGTACTTGAGGTCGGAAAGGTGTATCCAGTTCAGTTCTTTCTCGCGAATCGCCTTCTTCCAATTATCGGCATTCCTGTCGAAAGAAAGGCCTACGATATTGAAGCCTTTGGACTTGTATTTCTCATAGTTTGCCTTCACATTAGGCATCTCGCCCATGCAAGGACCACACCATGATGCCCAGAAATCCACCAGCACATAGTTGCCCTTGCCCACATACTCGCTCAGTTGATGCGTCACGCCTAATGTGTCGGCCTCTTCTATATCAATAAATATGTTGCCTGGCGCACGTTTCTCCAGACCTTTCAGATACTGCTTCACAGGATTGACGATGGGAAGATTGAGGTAAGGCGCACCGCTCTCAATCTCCGCCTTGAGTTCTTCGTAACTGAGAGTGGCATAAAGTTGGGACAGCACAAAGCCACCGACAATGTTGTCACGATTCTCTTTCAAGGCGTTGCGCATCACGTCTATCCATTCCTCGTTGCTCTTTGCCTCGCTCATCTTGCGAGAAAGCGCACAGATGCTCTGGTTGGCCTTTGATCCGCCCTCCAGTTCATCAGTCACGATGTTCAGGCTCATCTCTGAACCGTCAGCCACAAAGATACTCTGCAGTTTGTTGTCTGGGTCGATGATAACCTTAACGGTCTGAGCGGTTATTGTATCAGTGATTGTAGCCTTGCTGTTGTTCACTGCCACTGTGTCGCGAGGGGCATTGCGGTCAACTAAATCAAGGACGATGACTTTTTTCGTTTCGGGTTTTGCGGTAATGTTCACTTTGTAAGTGACTTGCGCGTTTGAGGTGATTGCTGTGAATAGCAGTAGTACCGCTGTGAGGATGTTCTTTCTCATATATTAATAAAAAATCTTGTTAATTCAAGTTTACCAAGAGTAAGCCGTATGCCCAGACTTCTTTCTTCGTTTTATTTCTGCAAAATTAGATAAAAAATCTTATTTGAAATGGAATGAACCACAATTTTATGTACATTTGCACATACATTTTTAATATAAGTATAATTATGAGATTCCGATTCTACCTAATGACAGCTATGTCATGCTATTATGTGCTCTTATCTGCTCAGCAAAAAGCCTGTTACGATATCATTCCTCAACCTCTCAATGTTGAAGAGAAGACAGGAGAGGCATTCGTCATTAATGCCCAAACCAGCGTCTATTGCGACAGGGAAGGCCTCTCGCGCGAGGCGGATTTCCTGGTAGAATACATCAAGCACAAGACTGGTATTCAACTCGTCAAATCCGCTCGAAAGGAGAAGTCCAACCAGATACAGTTGTCGGTGAAGAACGAGAAGAATGCCAATATGATTTGGCCACAACAATCGGGTGAGGATTACAAACTGACAGTAGATAAAAACATCATCTGCATTGAGGGAAATGGTTCAGCAGGCGTCTTCTATGGCATCCAGTCCCTCCGTAAGTCACTGCCCGTTGCCAAAGGGACTGTCGAACTGTCTCCTGTAGTCATCACCGACTCGCCCCGTTTCGTTTACCGGGGCATGCATCTCGATTGCTCGCGTCATTTCTTCGACATTGAGTTCGTTAAGGAGTACATCGATATCCTCGCCTTCCACAACATGAACGTCTTCCATTGGCACCTCTCCGACGACCAAGGCTGGCGAATAGAAATGAAGCGCCATCCCCGCCTCACCGAAATAGGCGCCTGGCGAAGCGGTACGGTGCTGGGCCACAACTCCGACCTCGACGACAGCATTCCACACGGAGGTTTCTACACACAGGAGCAGGCTCGAGAGATTGTACGCTACGCGCAGGAACGACATATCACGGTCATGCCCGAGATTGACCTTCCTGGACACACCAAGGCGGTACTGGCCAGTTATCCCGAATTAGGCTGTACTGGAGGACCTTACGAAGTGGGACACCGGTGGGGAGTCTATGCCGACGTGCTTTGCATGGGAAATCCAAAATGCTACGACCTCGTACGCGATATCATCGACGAACTGACTGATATCTTCCCTTCTAAGTACATCCATATCGGTGGCGATGAGACTCCTACTGTTCGTTGGGAAGCATGTCCTAAATGCAATGCCATTGACCGAAAAGGCATGACCTATCAAGGATATTTCACCCACCAGATAGTGCCTTATCTCGAAGCCAAGGGACGAAGGGCTATCGGATGGGACGAGATTCTTTACACCGGAGCCGATACCAACACCGCCATTATGAGTTGGCGAGGTTCCGACCCCGGTGCCGAGGCTGCGGCTAAGGGACACGATGTCGTAATGGCGCCAACCAGCCACTGTTATTTCGACTATCAACAGTCGAAAGATGTCATTCATGAACCTGACAATTCCGACGGTGGTTATATTCCTGTCGATAAAGTCTATTCCCTCGACCCTGTTCCTGCAAAAGTGAAGGACGAGACACGCAAACACATCCTCGGTGTCCAAGCAAATGCCTGGGCCGAGCATCTGAGAACAACTGGAATGGTGGAGTATATGACCCTGCCTCGCATGGCGGCTCTGTCGGAGGTGGCATGGACACAGCCCGAGAAGAAAGACTACAAGGACTTCGTCCGACGCGTCACCCGACTCACCGAAGATTACGAATCCTATCATTGGCAGTATGCCAAGCATTTGTGGCCTGAACGAAGAAACAACCAGGCACTGGAATAACCTTTGGCACGGAGTTTGTTACTGATAAATTATCCAAACGACGAAATGACGATATAACAAAACGACGAAATGACGATATAACAAAACGACGAAATAACGATATGACGAAATAACGCCCCAATAAACACAACAACAAAGATAAACATAAAAAACAACGAAGTCAATAACAAGACAATGACCAACAACCAGTTTTCGCAACGTGTCTCAGAGATACTCACATTGAGCCGTGAAGAAGCCATCAGGCTCGACAATGGCTACATCGGACCAGAACATCTTCTTCTTGGTCTGTTGCGAGAGGGCAATAGCAAAGCCACTGAAATACTACAACGTAAGTTCCACATCGACCTCAATGAAGTAAGGACGCAAATAGAGGGAAGACTTAAGGGAATACATAGCGGTTCCTCTTATTCCTCACGCGACATTACCCTCAATGAGAAGTCGTCGATTGTGCTGAAACTCACCATCTTGGAAGCCAGGCATTTGGGCTGTACCATTGCAGATGCAGAACATTTATTATTAGCAATCATGAAACAAAAAGACAATTTAGCCGCCATGGTGATGCGCGACAACGACATCGACTACAACACACTGGTCGCGGCCTTAAGACAAAAACAAGACCACACAGAGAACAATTTCGGATATGACGACGACGAGGATATGGACAATGTGCCACCATCCACAGGAGGAAAACGTATATCCGACAATCATACAAAACAACAGGAAGCCACTGGCAACAACAGCGACACTCCTGCGCTCGACCTTTTCGGTATAGACATCACACGAAACGCGCGCGAGGGCAAACTTGACCCCGTGGTGGGACGTGAGCGAGAAATCGAGCGCATCGCTCAGATTCTCAGCCGAAGGAAAAAGAACAATCCCATCCTACTTGGTGAACCTGGTGCAGGAAAAACGGCCATCGTAGAAGGCTTGGCTTTGAGAATCACCCAAAGGAAAGTCTCGAGACTGCTTTTCGACAAGCGTATCATCTCGCTCGACCTTTCTTCAGTTGTGGCAGGAACCAAATTCCGAGGTCAATTTGAGGAGAGAATGAAAGCCATCATCAATGAACTGAAAGCCAACAAGAACATCATCATCTTCATTGACGAGATTCACACCCTTGTGGGCGCAGGCAACCAGCCTGGTTCAATGGATGCGGCCAACATCATCAAACCTGCCTTGTCTAGAGGTGAACTTCAGTGCATTGGCGCTACAACACTCGACGAATACCGAAAAAGCATAGAGAAAGACGGCGCACTGGAGCGTAGATTCCAGAAAATCATCGTTGAACCCACCAATGCTGAGGAAACCCTCGAGATACTACACAATATCAAGGACCGTTACGAGGAACATCACAATGTCACTTACACAGACGAGGCACTCAAGGCCTGTGTGGACCTGACCCAGCGTTATGTCAGCGACAGAGTGTTCCCCGACAAGGCCATCGACGCGCTCGACGAGGCTGGTTCGCGCGTGCATATTAACAATGTTTCTGTTCCAAAAGAGATTGAAGAACAAGAAAAACTGATAGAAGTGGCACGCGACAAGAAAGACCATGCCGTGCATAGCCAAAACTACGAACTTGCAGCCGCTTACCGCGACCAAGTACACCGGTTGGAGGAACACGTCAACCAACTGAAAAAGGAATGGGAATCGCAACTGCAAGACAACCGAGTCACAGTAGATGCTGACATGGTGGCTCACGCTGTGTCGATGATGACGGGAGTGCCAGTGCAGAAGATGGAACAATCAGAGGGTGTCAGAATGAAAGGTATGGCTACTGCACTGAAAAGCAAGGTCATATCTCAAGACACTGCCATCGACAAACTGGTGCGAGCCATACAGCGTAGCCGTGTTGGTCTGAAAGAACCTAACCACCCCATAGGCTCATTCCTCTTCCTCGGACCTACAGGTGTGGGCAAAACCTACCTCGCAAAACAGTTGGCTGAGTTCATGTTCGGTAGTCAAGACGCCATCATACGCATCGACATGAGTGAGTATATGGAGAAGTTCACAGTCTCACGCCTGGTGGGAGCCCCTCCAGGATATGTGGGCTACGAAGAAGGAGGACAACTCACAGAGCGAGTGCGGCGACATCCCTACTCCATTGTCCTGCTCGACGAAATTGAAAAGGCTCATAACGATGTCTATAACCTGTTGCTCCAAGTGATGGATGAAGGACGGCTCACGGACAGCAACGGACGGACAGTCGATTTCCGCAACACTGTCATCATCATGACATCAAACGTGGGGAGTCGCCAACTCAAGGAATTTGGAAGAGGTGTGGGATTCAACGCCATGGGGGCCATGACCGACAAGGAAGTGTCAAGAAGCGTGATTCAGAAAGCGCTTAACAGACAGTTCTCGCCTGAGTTCCTCAACCGTATCGACGATATCATCACATTCGACCAACTCGATGAGAAAGCCATACGTTCCATCGTGGATCTTGAACTGAAATCACTGTATGCACGTGTGGAGAAAATGGGACATCAACTTCTGCTCGACGAGTCTGCCTACGAGTTCATCGTACAGGAAGGCTATGATATACAATTCGGCGCACGTCCTCTGAAACGTGCTATCCAGACTTATTTGGAAGACGAGATTGCTACGATGATCATCGATGGAGACATCACGGACGGCGACCTGATCAAGGGGACTTTTGACACGGAGAAGAACAAAATCGCACTCAAAGCAGAACACCAGGAGGTGGAAATATTGTCAACCGAAGACAAAGAATAGCCTCCGAATAAATGCCAAAATGTCAGTCCAACGTGACTGGCATTTTTGTTGCAGTTAAAATTGCAGATAATCCGGAAAAAAGCGGAACAACAACATGGACAATAACAACAATCAATAACAAACATTATTATGCAAAAAGGTAATATCGGTGTGACGACGGAAAACATATTCCCCGTCATCAAGAAATTTCTTTATTCTGATCACGAGATTTT
>CACYEC010000326.1 GCA_902773225.1 uncultured Bacteroidales bacterium | reverse complement strand
TCGTCTTGATGATATTGATGTATCTGGTACTGACCTTGTTTTTGACATTGTTAAAGTGTTTAAGAACTATGGCATTCAAACTAAGATAATTGCAGCAAGTATACGTAATCCGATTCATGTTACAGAATGTGCACTTGCAGGCGCTGATATTGCCACAGTACCATATAAGGTAATTTGTCAAATGATTAAGCATCCATTGACAGACATTGGCATTGAGAAGTTTAAGAAAGATTGGAAAAAAACTTAAGATACTCCATTATTTAAGAAATATTTTTTTATCATTTTCAGAGAATTATAATACAGTTCTGAATGTTTATTAAAAGGCGGTTCCTACGAGCACCGCCTTTGTTTTATTTTTGGGCAAAAAAAAAGCCGCCATTGGCGACCAGCAAAAAAAGGCGCAAACTGATTACACCTATCGGAGTGCTTAGGAATACTCTACTAACGGTGCAAGAGCAGCTCACGCCTAGACACGTGAACTACTTCACACACCATGTTAGTAATCCTAAAAGTTCCTAAGCTTTCGATTTTTTGGTGTATAAAGAGTCAATTTTTAGCATGACAACCAATTTTACAATTGGCATTGCAAAGTTAAGCATAATTTTCCAATCTGTCAATATAGTTTAGATTGGATTGCTGCAAGAAAGAATGATTATTCTCCTTTTCGGATTTGATTTGTCAGTTTCAATGTAACATTCCTTGTTCCAAGAAAATCTTTTGATTTTGTTCAACCAGCAAAGACAATATTCTTTCAAATGTTTCAAGTTTCCTTCTTCATCAAGAAAGATTCTCTCCATGTCCTTTGTCATCTCCAATTCAAAGCTACCAGTACCAGAAGCAAAATCAATTATCTCCTTGCTTACTTCCATGTACAGATTGTCATTGAAGCAAAAATGTCGAGCGGCATTCACTCCATGACTTGGGAACACTTTCAAGAAGTCTTCCTCCATCTTTTCGATAGATTCAAGATTCACTTGCAATGGTTCATCAAACAATCTAGGACTGTAAACTTCATGACAAGGTCCTTCAAACAGACAAGTACAGTTGTCATCTTCATCCTTAATTTGTTCCAAACAGACAAGTACAGTTGTCATCTTCATCCTTAATTTGTTCATAGCTGAAATAGGCAAATCCAATCACCTATTAACAGCCATTTCGTTGACAGGAGGAATATCTCCAAACACAACATGATTGTAAATCTCCTGTTCCAATTCAAGAGAAAGAGACTCAATGTTACCCCTCTCCTCCGAGAAGATTACAGCACATCTAGGAGGAGAAAAACGTTAGGGTTTACAGGAAACCCTTTGACAAAACCGCCACACATCATGTATGCCAGTTCCTTTTGTAATTTCAAAACTTTCATAGTAATGAATGATTAAATAATTAAACTTATGTTACCTTTTATAGACTAAAAAAGGCATTTCATAAGCGAAATAACACAATCCCTTTTGCGTGACTTTTCTCTATTTATTGAAAATTGAAAAAAATGACACGAATGTGTTATCTCTTTGCTACCCAAAACTATAGGACTCCACTTGAAATTATGCCATAAGAGTCACGATACGGCATTTTCTCACAGCCGATGTAAAGCGTGTCGAAAGCATCTGTGCCATCGGTTCGATGCTGGAGAAGATCCTCCTCCGTTTCGGCGAGTTTCTCGCCACCTTTATCCTTGCGAAAACCATTACGGCCACGTGTCACTCCAGCTGTTTGAATAGCAAGAATCAGGTCATCGTTATTTTGGCGGTTGAAGAATGGCATCAAGCGTTGCTTTCCTGCAAAGCCTTGATTAATAAGCAGGTATTTCTCATCATGGCGCATAGGATTCCCCAGGTTGATGTTCTCCACCTGCCAGCCATGCCGTTCAAACTCATGGCACACCACCCAGTGGAAGTCCTGTTCATTCACGGCATAGTTGCCGCCTAATGCGGTGCTATCATAGTAATAAACCACTGTCTTATTTTGGTGATGAACATAATAACGGCAGAAGTCATCTATCAGCGCAGGTATTTTGCGTTCAAACTTCGTGTAGAACGACTTTATCACGTTCAGCCTGCGTCCTGATGGCTGTCCGGCAACAATCCAGTTAATGTTTGCATTGTAGTCCATTCCGATGCAAATGGGTTGAAAAGGATTCAAGTCCTTATCTGCTCGACAGTCAAGTTGATTCTCATTGAAGTCATAACCCAAGCTATCAAGATATTCAAAATCACTCGCATTGTATTTATGCCCTTCCCTCATACTGGAGTAGAAACCATCCTTTGCGATGCCTATTCGCTGACAAAGAATTGATGTCTGGAACGTCTTTGGTGTGAGGTCACGTTTCATCTGCTTGATGTACGACTCACCGAGCAGCTGCAGGTTCTCGATTGAGGAGTATTCCTTGTAGTACACTGCCACCGAGCGCATCTTATTGAGACTCGTGTCAAGCCGACGAAGATACCCTTGCAGGTATTTCGGCACTGGCTCACCTTTGGCGTTAAGTTCCCTTATGCGCTGCTTCGTCCTCCATATCTCATAGATGGTGCCCTTGATTGTCTCAATAAGCTCAACATCCATCTTGTCCTGATAATGTAGAAACCACGAACCTTTCTGTGTCTGAGGCATATCAGAGAGGATCATCACCGAGTGGTTGAACGAGTGATGCCCGAAATATGACTTGATGCCGCCATTTGCCGGCAGCGTCTCGTCTTTGAGGCGTTCATAGTCAATGAACTTCGCCTCATCCACAAGCAGCCACGATAGAGTCAGCGAGTTGCTGGAGCCAGGTCTGTCTTGTGAGATTATGATGGCACACGAGCCATTGTAGAACGTTATCACATGCTCATATTCCGCAGGTTCGATTATTGGTTTCCCGAACGATTTTGGCGGTTTCCGTCCAATCACATAGTGTATGCCATTGATGAACCCCCATCTTTTCCATGCCGCAAGCAGACCAGGAATAGTGTTCGTCAGACCATGCTTATATGTCGGCACCACTATGCCGCCAGTAGATCCAGGCATTCGCTGCATATTACGCAGCACGAAAGGCGAAGCAATGGAATCTGTTTTTCCAGTGCGTCGCCCAGCCACTATCACTGTAGTATTTGC
>CACYEC010000325.1 GCA_902773225.1 uncultured Bacteroidales bacterium | reverse complement strand
TTCAAGACGAGAAAACCCACAAAGAAAACAATAGATGAATGAAAAGTAATTCGTACTTTTGTGTTGTGTTATGTGCGTTTCAAACACAGATTAACTATCTTAACTATCTATGTGTCGATTTTACATCATTTTTGTTTATTTGCTGTCTGTCTTCCCCTTGTCTATCTACGGACAGTATAGCTTTCAGTCCCTGACCAATGCCGACGGACTGTCGAGCAACTGCGTTAGGTGCATGAAAATTGACAGCAAAGGCTTCTTATGGATAGGAACAGATATGGGACTTGACCGTTACGATGGCTATCAAGTTGAATCTATGGGTGGAATTTTTGGGGAGGAATGGCAATTCAGCACCATCGATGATTTACAGGAAGATGCATTGGGCAATTTGTGGATAGACTGTCAGCGGGCCAACTTGATTTATAATGTTAACTCTCACATCACAGTCACCGATGTGCGCGAATGGCTCAAGACCTTGAAGATTGACGTGGGGAAGGATGTCTATAAAGTGAAAGTCGATGACAGCGGTTCGCTGTGGGTGGTGCAACAGGAAAAGATCACACACTATGATTACAATACAGGACTCAGCAAGTCATGGGAGATACCCCAACTGCTCATCGACGATATCAGTCTCTATGCCAGCGCGGCTGCTGTTGATGTCTTGTTGCTGGCTGGAAGGAAAAAGGTATGGCTATTCAGCGCCACTAAGGGAAAATTGGAGCAACTCGACTTACCCGCTGATATGAGGCGGGAAGATAACATCTATGGTTCTTTCATCGATAGCGACCGGTCAATTTGGGTCTTTTCTATCATCGATGAGAAAATATGCCGCTACACCATGGGGGGCAAGACAGTAAGGGAAATGATAACACTTCCTCAGAGTGGCAATACCGATTCACGCAACAACGCTATACGTAATATGATGGACGACGGGAGGGGGAATGTTTGGATTGCTACAGACCACAAAGGCATCTTCGTTTACAACAAGCCGACAGGGGAGATGACGCAAATCACCAGCCTACCCAACGGACAAAGCCAACTCAGTTCCAATAATGTCATCTCTTTGACCATCGACAGGCAAGGCACAGTGTGGGCAGGTCATTTCCAAACTGGTATCTCATACACCAGCGCTAATTCAAGGATGTTCCAGAACAAAGGAATCCAATACGGAAATGTCAGTGCTCTTTTCTGTGACTCTAAGGGCAACCGTTGGATTGGCACAGATGGCGGCGGACTCTACCTTGAACATGAGGACGGAACCTATGAGAAAACCACATTGCCCAGTATCATCGTATCCAGCATTACTGAAGACGACGATGGCGCCATTTGGGTGGGGTCATATAGTGAGGGACTTTTCCGTCAACTACCAAGTGGACGGTGGGAGCAGTTCGGATTGGCTAACCGTCGATTCCCTACTAACAATGTCTGGAGGATGATCAATGATGGAAAGGGGCATATTTGGTGTGCCTCGGCCGTTTCGCCACTCGTTAAAATAGATGTCAATACCTGTCAGTGGGAGGTGGTGAACGATGAGCGAGATTACAACATCCTCGGTACTGATTTCTGCATGGACTGTCGTGGTCATCTGCTGGTTGCTTCTACTTATGGACTTGTAATCATCAACGAAGGCAAAAGGCAAAGACTCATCACCAATTTTAGAGGGACACAAGAGATGGTGCCTCGCATGGCCGAATCTATTTGCTACGACTACAATAATGACTTGCTGCTGATGGGACATAGGCAGGGTGTCACCATCTTCGACATGAATCGTGATACGCTCTACATGGTCAGCAATCAAGTCAATGGGAAGGAAATCGATGTTCAGGACATTGTCCAGGACAAGAGAGGTTTTTTCTGGGTCAGCACCACAAACGGCATCACAAGATTGAAAGTCAACCGTAAGAAGGATGGAGGCATTGAGTGGGAAATCAGAAACTATACTGCAAGGGAAGGACTGCAGACGCCTTTCTTCAACGCCAACTCTTCGGCACTGACTAACGACGGACATGTGCTGCTTGGAGGTTTTGAGGGTTATACGGTAATCAATCCTGACGAAACTGGATTAGTGGCAGATAATCCCGGTGCGCCCGTTATCATCTCAGTAATGGCTGGCGACAGGTATATCGATGCCAATGACGGACGCATCGTTCTGAATCATGACGACACTCATCTCACTATCCGTTATTTCACTGGCATTCTCAACAATGCAAGCAGCGTGCGATATGCATATAAATTGGAAGGTATGATGAATCAGTGGAGATATACTGAGGAAAATCATATTACACTTGTCGGACTGGCCCCAGGCGACTACAAGTTGCTGCTAAGGATGAGTGAGGGTGACGATAATCAGGTGCGGCAACTCTCCATCCATGTCAACAGTCCTTTCTACTTGACGAGGTGGGCTTACCTCGTCTATGGCCTGTTGCTCTGCACCCTTGGTTATATCCTTTGGTTACGCTCTCGCAAGCAACAACTCAGGCAATTGACATTGCAGAAGGAAGACTTGGAACGACAGAAACAAGCACAAATCACTGAAATGAAACTGCAGTTCTTTACCAACATCAGTCACGACCTGCGTACGCCACTCACACTCATCATCTCTCCTATTGACGTGATTGTGAAGAAACTGGAAAACGGACAAATGCCGGCTTCATTGCTTACACAACTGAAGAACATACGAAGGAACGCTCAGTTACTGCTCAATCAAGTTGGCTCATTGCTCGACTTCCGGAGACTCGACGTCGGGGTGGAGACACTGCAACTATCTGTATCCGATATTGTTGCGCAACTGGGTAGCATTTGCGTCTCATTTGAAGATTATTCTAAAGAACGAAACATAAAACTCTCGTTCAAGAGTCATGAAACGTCCTTCATGATGTCATACGACAAGGAGAAGATGAACAAGATTCTCTATAATCTACTTTCCAACGCCTTCAAGTTCACCGATGAGGGAGGTATCATTGAAGTGGGTTTCAGACATGACGAAAATCTTGCTTACATCGTTGTGAGCGACACCGGAAGGGGAATACCCGATGGTGACAAGCCTGGCATATTCAATCGCTTCTACAAGTCTGGCGCCAACGACCCTTCACAGACTGGTAGCGGTATTGGACTACACATTGTCAAGGAGTATGTGGGATTGCACGGCGGTCAGGTCTCTGTAACTGACAACACACCAAAAGGCAGTGTGTTCACTATCACTATACCCATTGTCAAGAATCTGGAGAATGCGGAATCAAGCAGCCTGGAACCTTCTTCAGACGGCGATGAAAGTCAACGTCCAGCAGTGCTTGTGGTGGACGACAACCGTGATATGCTCAATTTCATCAGCGACAGTCTTGCAGAGGATTATAGAGTGTTCCAGGCGGAAAACGGACAACTGGCTCTCGACTTCTTGGCCAACCATGAGGTCTCCCTTGTCGTCTCTGACGTGATGATGCCTGGCATCGACGGCTTTGAACTCTGCAAAAGGGTGAAAAGCGATATCAACACCTCACACATACCCGTCATCCTGCTCACAGCACGGACCACCGACGAGAGCAAGGTCAAGGGACTGCAACTCGGCGCCGACGATTACTTGACGAAACCTTTCAATATGGAAGTGCTAAGGTTGCGTGTCCAGAAATTCATGGAATGGGCCGATGCCACACATCACGACTTTAAGAAGAAGGTCGATATCACTCCCAGCGAGATTACCATCACACCCCTTGACGAACAATTCATCCAGAAGGCCATCAAGACGGTGGAAGAACGTATGGCTGACACTGAATTCTCCGTTGAGGAACTGGGGAAAGAACTGGGCATGTCGCGTTCTTTCCTCTATAAGAAACTTATGGCCATCACTGGGGTGGGACCCGCCGAATTCATTCGAACCATACGAATCAAACGAGGCATGGCTCTTCTTGAGCGGTCGCAGATGCAGATTTCCGAAATCGCCTATCAAGTGGGATTCAACTCGCTCAAGAGCTTTACGATGAATTTCAAGGCTGAATACGGAATGACACCAAGCGAGTATCTGAAAAACAGGAAAAATGACTAGGGGAAACATTTTTACCTTTTTTAGAAACGTTATTTCTTAGTGACTATGTCTTTTATTTATATTTTTGCATCCGAAACTAATTAACAATCTACTAAAAACATTGAATATGGATAAAATGAAAAAAACACTGTGCTTGGCCGCAGTTTTGGCAACGAGCATTTGTTCCGCTGCCGCTGAATGGGACAAACCTGTTCCCATCGCCTCCGACCCCGTGAGTGGAGGAAGTTACTACATTTACGACTTTTCACAAGAGAAGTTCTTCAATGCCGGTGAAATGACACTGACATTATCGACGGAAGGTACACCCATCACTTTCAAACAGAAAGAAGATGGCGACTGGTTGCTCCAAGGGCCTATCGGACACCTCTTTTCCGACCTTGATATGGTGGGGTGCGATGCGGGGAGCGACGAATTCAATACAGCATGGTACATCGAGAAGCAGACCGCTGGAACTTATTACCTCCGTCCTTCCAAGAACGACCCTACATTCCCTTGGGCTGATAACCCCGACACATGGATGGGATTCTCTTATTCCGCTTGGAAGTTCCTTCCGCTCATCAAGGCTGGTGAAGGCGACATCGAGTGGTATGTCGTTTCTGAAGGCGACTACGACTTCTTCCTTTCTAAAGTCAGCCTGCATCGCTTGATGACCGAAATGCAGGGCTATGGCTATGATGTGTCGAATTTGGTGGCTGTCTACAACACCGCCACCGACAAAGCCACAATTGAGGCTGCGGTCAAAGCCATTGAGGACGATATCGACTTGTATCGTATGAACAATGCTTCTGAAGACCATCCTTACGATGTCACCAGCAAATACATGCGAAATGCCGACCTGGCTGAGAACTGGGAGGATGGTGGACACGACGTGCCTGGATGGACCATGGTGCCGGCTTCTTTCTGTGGAATGGGTGAGTTCGACAACGAGGGATTCTATCCCGACCGCAAGACTCTGGGCTCTTGGACTGCTGCTGCTTTTGGCGACAACAAACTCTATCAGCAACTCTCCAACCTGAAGAATGGTAAGTACAGATTGGGTAACTATGGTCTTTGGATCCGCCACACTGGAGAAGAGGGTGACCCCATCAAGGGCGCATACATCTATGCAAAGGTAGGCGATAAGACTTTCCGGGAACCTCTGGCCGACACCGGATGGTGGCGTGGACTCTCGGAGGTGGTGTTTGAATGTCGCACAGGTGATGCCGAAGTCGGTATCATGTTTGAAGGTACAAATGTCGGACAGTGTGTCATTCTCGACTTCAAACTTGAGTACATGGGCGAGACTCCATTGGCTGACAGGTTCAACGCTCTTATCGCCCAAGCACAGACGCTGATCAACGAAAACGCTATCAACAGTACTTACGTGCAGACGCTTAATGCCGACATCAATAAATGCAACGACCTGATTGCTTCGGGCGACGAAGTGGCTGGTGAAGCACATTTCCTCGCTTTTGAGAAGGATATAGACGAAGCACTCGCCAACAAAGAAGCATATCTGAGTCTCGCTGAGTTGATGGCGAAGGCGCAAGAAACACTTGACTTGGGAGAATCCGATGAAATGAGTGAACTGAGCGACTACCTCATCGATAATGACATGGAAGAGGGTGTCAAGAACCATGCTTACGACAATGATAAGATTGAGGAAATCGTTAAGGAACTGAACAACCTCATCGAGAAGGCTGCTAACTCAGTAACAGCCGCTGGAACCGATGTCACCGACTTGTTGACCAACGGACATTTCGACACTACGGGTGGTTGGACTGCAACACTCAACGATTTCAGTATCAATCCTGACCTGAAGGTGATGGAACGCTGGTGGGCTGACTGGAAAGCCGAACAAGTGCTGAACAATGTGACCAACGGAACCTACCGTCTCGAGGTGCAGGGATTCCAGTGGTGCCACTGGGACTGGTCGGGGGCTGACACCGACTGGGCGAACAGCGACGGTTCACCTACATTCAACGTGAAATCCAAAATCAGACTCAATGACAATGAGGTGACTATTTATAATGTGTTCGCTTGCGGAGAGACGGACATCACCGAAGGTTTCCAGACGAGCGCAGGCTACTTCGTACCAAACGACTCTCGGACTGCAATTCCTTTCTTCGAACTTGGACTCTATAACAATGTTGTGGAGACCACAGTCACTGACAACACACTCAAGGTGGAGTTCGATTGCTCGCAAAACGGATTCTGGAACTGCTTCTACAACCTCCGACTCATCTTCGTCGGGGCTGATACTCAAGAGGCTTTCGACAACCTCAAGGACGCTGTGGCACAAGCCAACAGCGCACTGGATGGCAAGATGCAGGGCGATATCCGCAAGGCCATCGAAGAGGCTCTCGAGAATGCAAACACCATACTTGGCGACAAACAGGCGAAGTACAATGTCATCAACCAGGCAACAAAAAACATCCTCGAACTCGTTGAACAGGCAACGGGTAGCGTGAAAGAGTACAGCCGTTTGGCAGCAGCGCTCGCCGCGGCAGAAGAAACCTTGAAAGACACTCAAGTAGCTCAGACCGATGCCGGACAACAACTGCAGGCGCTCTACAACACCACTAAGGGCGACTACGACTCCGACTATCCGTCGTTCGACAACGCGGGGATCGTCTCAACCATCGACAACATCGAGACACTGATTACACAGGCTAAGATTGGGGCGGGAATCAAACCTGGCGACGACATCACATTGCTCATTGCCAACCCCAGTTTCGAGAACACCTACGAGAATGACATCGCTGTGGGAGGCGCCGCTCATACCGTGCCTTACGGATGGAGCATGACCATTGAGGGCAAGGAGTGTCATACAGCACAGGAACTCTACGATGCTGGCATCAACAGTTTTACTGCCATTGAGAGCAATCCTTACACCACCGACGGTGACTACTCATACTGCCTGCTATCCGCTCCAGTGCCCGACTCTTATCTCTGGCAGACCATCAAGGGACTGCCCGCTGGTACATACAAGGTCACTGTGGATATGAACGTCACATACGAAGGCGGATGCTCACGCATCACCGGACAACGTCTGCTGGTCAACAATGTCGCACAGTACTACGGCAAGCCTGAATTCTATGTCGAGTCTGAACTCGACAACCTCCATCCAGAAGAAGTGGCTCGCTCTTTCGCTGGATACGATGAGGTGAACTCCACCGAAACAGGTGAGTCTGGTGATATGGGCAACATGTCAACACTCACAGTGGAGGTGTCAATTGCCGAGGGAGAGGCACTGACATTCGGGGTACGTACCGACAATAACAAGTCGGCTACCAACTGCAACTACGAAGAGAACTGGTGGGACTGCTGTGGCCGCTTCAAAATCGACAATTTCCACCTTTACTACGTAAGCACAGATGTATCAGGCATAGATACAGTGGAAAATGCCGCTTCTGACAACGGCGATGCTTACAACCTGATGGGCATCAAAGTCAATGCCGACACTGTTCGCGGTATTTACATCAAGAACGGTAAGAAGTACATCCGTAAATGATGGAGTAGGGCGCTATGCCCCATTACTGAACTTCTCATGGCGCAATCTCACCACAAGGCGGGGTTGCGCCTTTTTTCATCGACCTATTACCTTATTCATGTCATAATAACAGATTTTCATCTGTGACTGGCGCAAAAGTCCGTTTTATTGCTTAATTTTGCAGAAAAACTGAAACAAACATGAGAATAGGTATTATCATAGCAATGGACAAGGAGTTCCGGCAAATCGCTGCCCTCCTCGAAAACAAGACTGAACTTCATTCTGAACTCTTCAGTTACGTGAGCGGTAACGTTGGTGAGAACGAGGTCATCCTCCAACGATGCGGAATCGGCAAGGTAAACGCTGCGGTTGGCACTGCCGACATGATTATCGGTTATCATCCCCAACTTGTCATCAGCACAGGGTGTGCCGGCGCTTCGTCTGTTGATGTGGATGTTCGCGATGTGGTGGTGGGAAGCACCGTAGCGTTCCACGATGTCTATTGCGGACCTAACAATGCTTATGGACAAATGCAGGACATGCCACCTTACTACAATGCTCCCCGTGAACTGGTGGAGAAGGCCTTAGCCATCTCGCCAAGGGTGAAGGAAGGGCTGATTGCCAGTGGTGACTGGTTTGTCGATTCCCTCGATAAAACCAAGGAAATTCTATCGCATTTTCCTGAAGCCATTGCTGTGGATATGGAAAGCGGAAGCATAGCGCAGACTTGTTTCCTTTTCAAGGTGCCTTTCATCAGTTTCCGCGTCATCAGTGACAATGCACTCAAAGAAAACAATATTCAGGACTACCAGAAGTTCTGGAGCGAACTCGCCGACGAGTCTTTCGACATCGTCAAGGTTTTCATCGGAGGATAGCAACCTGAATAGTTATCTAATAACGGACTTACTTGACTTCAAACCATGATACAACAGCATCTTTGGCAAATATACCATACGGATATTCCTGAATTCATACGTTCTATTGCAGAGACTCCTGCCATGCAACGCCTGAAAGACATAGGAATGAACTGTGGGTGTGAGTACACCAGTTTCCCTTTGTTCATCGGACTCCAAAAGTACTCGCGTTTCAACCACAGCATAGGGGTGGGCTTGATTGTATGGCATTTCACTCACGACATTCGACAGACTGTCGCGGCACTGCTTCATGACATCTCTACACCTGTTTTCGCGCATGTCATCGATTTCATGAATGGTGACCATGAACGGCAGGAATCAACCGAGAGTCGAACTACTGAGTTCATCGATGCATCGGAGGAACTACAGGTTTGTCTTGCTCATGAGCAACTGACCACAGCCGATGTCGATGACTATCATCGTTTCCCCATTGCTGACAACGACACACCGAGACTGTCGGCCGACCGTTTGGAATACACTATGGGCAATATCGTCAACTACGGCATCGGAAGCCGGGAGGATGTGGCGATGTGGTATGATGACATTGAGGTGGGACAGAACGAGGAGGAAATTGATGAATTGATGTTCTGTCATCCTGACATGGCATTGGGATTCGGTATGGCCACTTTACAAACTTCCGCCATTTATGTGGATGACCAGGACCGTTACGCCATGCAGATGCTCGCTCGTCTTATTAAAAAGCACTCTGAACGGGGAGTCATCACCATCGACGACCTCTATACGGGAGAGTCGCAGGTCATCCAACAACTGATGGACGACAAGGAGGCGCGTGCCGACTGGCTACGCTATAGGAAACTCCATACCATGTCTCCAATTGCCACGCCTTACAGCGAACCTCTCGCTGTGCCGGCGAAGAAACGATTCATCGACCCTTACATCAAAGGAGAGGGGAGACTTTCATCGATTTCCAACTCTTTCCGGCAATCTTTGGACCTGTTCCTCAGGCAGTCCTTCGAACACAAGATTTGTGGGGAGTAATGATTTTCACGAGGATTTCGTGTGAAAATGGCAAAAAATGAGGAAAATATTTGTTCAGAAGGTGAAAAAGTTATAACTTTGCGCCGTTAAATGTCGGTAGGGCTCATTAAGTGAGTTGGAAATAACTTCGCCCGCCGGTAAAATCCGTTAATAATCAAAACATTAAAATGTACGTAATCGTAGAAATCAACGGTCAGCAGTTCAAAGTACAGGAAGGCATGAGCCTTTTCGTACACCACATCAAGAACGCTGAAGAGAACGCAACAGTAGAGTTCGACAAGGTTCTATTGGTTGACAATGAAGGAACAATCGTTGTAGGCACTCCTACAGTCGAGGGCGCAAAGGTAGTATGCGAAGTAGTTACTCCACTTGTAAAGGGTGATAAGGTTCTCGTTTTCCACAAGAGAAGA
>CACYEC010000324.1 GCA_902773225.1 uncultured Bacteroidales bacterium | reverse complement strand
TTCCCAAGGACGTTTACCTGGTATGAACTTGGCCTCGGGGAACTCTTCTGCATAGGGTTGGCACACGTCGTTTCCTGAAGCGCGGAGTTCGAGCAGATAGTCGATTTTCTCACCGCAGACACCCTCTGGGTCATATATGTAACCGTCAGGGCCGCTGATGCTGATAACTTTGGCCCCCAGTTGGGTAGCCTTGGTGGCAGCTCCCCATGCCACATTGCCGAATCCGCTGATGGCGATGGTCTTGCCCTTGATGTCGATGTCGTGTGTCTGCAACATCTCGTTGACGAAGTAAAGACCACCGAAGCCTGTAGCCTCGGGCCTTACCAGTGAACCACCATAAGGCAGTCCCTTGCCAGTGAGCACACCGTTCCAATGGTGGGTCAGTTTCTTGTACTGACCGAAGAGGTAGCCAATCTCCCTGGCCCCCACGCCGATGTCGCCTGCGGGTACATCCTCGTCGGGTCCGATATAGCGGTACAGTTCATTCATGAAAGCCTGGCAGAAGCGCATCACCTCACCATTGCTCTTGCCACGGATGCTGAAGTCGCTTCCGCCCTTTCCGCCCCCCATGGGCAGGGTGGTGAGTGCATTCTTAAAAGTCTGCTCAAATCCTAAGAACTTGAGTATGGAGAGGTTCACCGAAGAGTGGAATCTCAATCCGCCCTTGTAGGGGCCGATTGCGCTGTTGAACTGGACACGGTAGCCGAGGTTGACCTGAACCTCGCCCTTGTCGTCCACCCAAGGCACACGGAATGTGATGATGCGTTCTGGCTCCACCAACCGCTCGATAATCTTAGCGCGTTCAAACTCAGGGTGCTGGTTATAGACATCCTCTATCGACAACAGCACTTCTTTCACTGCTTGCAAATATTCAGCCTCGCCTGGGTGCTTTCGCTCAAGTTGGCTCATTATTTCAGGAATCTTCATAGTCTTGTCTTCTTTAAAGGTTAGTTTTTATGTATAGTGAATGGCTTCAGCCGTTCTTGATTTTCTCGATGATGTCGGAACTGATTTCCACAGACACCCCCATGAGGTTGTCGAGCATTACCACCACGGTGCGTTTCCTGTTGCCTTTCACCCTGACGAAAGTGCCGTAGAGCCCTGTGAATGCGCCACTCGCAATCTTCACTCGGGTTCCTTTGGTCAGGTCAACGTCCTCGGGCTGGAGGAATCGTTTCTCACAGTCGCTCTCCGCCACTCGGATGAAATCCTCCATCTGTTTGTCGGGTACCGTCATGAACTTCCGGTCGTTGCCACGTCCTATCATGGCATATTGTATGAAGGGGTATTCGTCTTTGACGAGTTGTATGTCGTTTCTGCGTCCATGTACGAAGAACAGACTTGCGATAACGGGCACTCTCGATACCTGTTTCTTGCCGTGGTAGGTACGTACCACCTCCCTTTTGGGCATGTAGAACTCTATTCCTGGCAAGTTGGAAAGCACGCTCTCTGCCTTAGCCTCGCATTTGTAAGCACGCATCACGTACCATCGCACGGCTTTTTTCTCATCCATGATAAACCGTTGTTCTTCCGACAACAGACTAAGGTCTTCTTTTTGTGTGGTCATATCGTTTTCCATAGTTGCAAAATTACATCTTTTCTTTGTTTATCATCACTTTCACCTCATAAAAAAACTTTATTTTGATATTTTTCACGAAAGATTTGGTGGTGTGATAGATTCTTTATACATTTGCAGTTGGTGGTGGAACGAAGACACTACTATAAGGACAAGGTAAAAGCCTCACTTTCGCCAAGTCCAAGGTGAAAACAAAGAAATACTAAAAAAACAAAGAACAACAATCAACGAATTCACCGTATGACGAAAAGACCAAAAGAAAGTTTGCCGTGAAAACGGATTTGTCATTCTCATTCAAAACTACGGTTTCGAGCGCTTTGCAAATGCTGCAAGCATAGAATATGCGCCGACGTTGACAGTGTTCTTTGACTTACTGCTACAAAAATCATTTCTGATTCGACACTCCCTTTTTGCGATGGGGATTTGATGATATCCCCTGAAAAACAGATGAAACAGGTCTGTATTGCAGTGAATCTGCAATAGGGTCTGTAAGTACCAGCAAGGTAGGTTGAAGGTTAATCCTTTGGCTTTCCTCACACTCTTGTTGAAAAGAAAATCCTAATCATTTATACCTTATTTTCACCCAAATAGTATAATTCGACGTTTATGATAGAAAGCGTTTTTATCAAACTTTCACTCAACCCGATGAATATTCGGTATGCCAGTCATCCCATGACTGTGGTTTTTCAGACCGAAGAGGAGATGAACCGTCGCGAACCCCTGTACTTCAATGTCTTCACAACGCATCTCTGCCCTATACTGAACAGCGACTCGAACCAGATGATTAACCGTATGTGGAACATACGGCGTTTCAGAGGCAGTTTCCGACCATCAACATTCCCTTGGATGCCAGGCAACTACATCATGACGATTTCCCAGAAAAACGAATGGTGTGTGCGTGTGGATTTCACGCTCGACAGTATGCTCTGCCCAAAGGTCACGGGCATCAAGGCTTGCCAAAACAACGAAATGGAATGGACGCTGGCCAATCATGTGGATTGGACTGTTCCCCGGACACGCTATTTCTTCAACATCCCCGGTGCCTACTTGTTGAAGAAGCGTGCGCTGCAGATGCACCAGTACCAGAACTATTCCTCCTGGGCCAGCCGATTCGGCATACCGGCATTGCCCCAACCAGGGCATTTTGTCATCAACAATGCGCAAGGTGCGTCAGACAAAGCCATCAAGGCCTTCGCACAATATATTGGTGATGACATGGAATATGAATGTGTGTTTGCGGATTGTGCTTCACTTTACGACAAAACACGCATGGATCCCTATGAGGAGTTGACCAACCTGAAGTCGAAGATAAAAGACGCGACCAAAGCAGTATTCGATTTTGAAAGTGGTTTTGAGAAAGTCAATAAGCAATATTTGGTCTTCCTCAGCAACCTGGATACACTTTTGTTGCCTCAGGGCAACTACATCTCCCGCCAGTTGTCCTCGTTGGCCAGCCACTGCCATCTGGTATTTGTAGGAACAACCGGAGAGGTGCGGGAAGTGGAACAGATGTTCGGCGATGGTGTGAAAACGATTCCCGAAAGCGACCGGCTGGAAGCGGGAACTGCATACGCCGATGAGGCCGTGGCGTTCTTGACGGGGAGTCTGCTCCAATCATTTCATCCCACACAGGAAGCGTTGGACGTGATAGCAAGAGCATACACCAATGCCCAGTTGAACAATTTGACACACACTTTCAGTTCTCAGTTTGTTGAGACTTTCTTGCGTGAGTTCATACGTCCGAATTATATCAAACGTATCAACGGAATCGACATCAAGCAATTCGAGGGCAACGAGAATACGACCAAGGGAATAGAAACCACACAGTTACAATCTTGCGACATCGACATCTCGCCCTTGCAAGGAAAGGAAGACTCCTATCTGGACTGCCTGCGGGAACTGAACGACATGGTGGGGCTGGAAATGGTGAAGGACGACATTCGAGTCACCGCCAACCGCATACGCTTTTTAGTTGAGCGGAAGGAGAATGGGTTGCCCTCCGATGCTTCCGCCAATGGCCATCACATCGTATTGACAGGCAATCCAGGTACCGGCAAAACCACTGTGGCTCGACTGCTTGGGCGTATCTACCACCAACTTGGCCTCATCTCCATAGGCGATGTTGTGGTGACAGAACGTTCCAAAATCTTGGGTGAGTATATCGGTCAGACTGAGCAGAACATGCAGATGATTATGAGGCGCGCCAAAGGCAACGTGTTGTTCATCGACGAGGCCTACTCGCTGTTCGAAGGTACAGACAACAGCAATGACTTCGGAAAGCATGCTCTGGAATGCCTGCTCACCCTGCTCTCGCAACCCAACCCCGACATGTTGGTGGTGCTGGCTGGTTACGAACAGCCTATGATGAAGATGATGCAATCCAATCCTGGTTTGCCCAGCCGTTTTCCCTACCATTTCCATTTTCCTGACTATACAGAGGATGAACTCTTGGAAATCAGCGACCGGTTGCTTCACAAAAACCAATACGTGGTGTCCGATGAGGTCAGGCAGATGCTCCACAAAGCCATCCGAAAGGCCGTGGCAGGCAAGGATGAGTTTTTCTCCAATGCCCGTTGGGTTCAGCAACTGATTTTTGAGGGAGTGGTACCCGCTATGGCCGACCGCTTGTCGCCCCTCCCGCGTCCCCTCAGCAAGGAACAACTGCAGACCATACAGCCATCCGATGTGGAGGTGGCAGTAGCGAGGATGTCGCAACGACCCCAAATATCCAACTCTCGCCAGGTCGTCACGGGATTCAGCATGTCGCAGCGCTGACGCCTATCCTTTTTGCCAGCATTTCCTCTCCTTTGCGAGAACACTGTCTCTCCTGCCCATTCTGGCTGACTATTGCGAATGGGCAGGAGTTATTTTATCCTAATTCCTATAACAATCCTTTTATTAGATATTGACACGATGAATACTTTCAATAAATACCAGATTTTTCAGAACAGCAAAGGCGATGTCATAGTCATTTTAGACTATCAGGACAGCGTGCCTGTGACTCCTCGCTTAATTTACGACGATGGTGATGCCTTGTTGATTTACCGCAATCCTTCAAGTTGCGTATGTTTGCGAAACATTACCCCTATGGTTCGTGAGGCATTACAGATGGTTGATGAAGTTATCGTCATCGAAAACAAAGACAGCGAAAAAGGCCGTCTGTACATGGCTGAGATTTCGAGGGTCAAGAGTGTGGCGTCACTCATCATCTAATGCCAGTATATAATCAGCGTATATCTGTAAAGCGCATATCTGTAAAGCGCATCAATAACTGTTAGGTATTGTCAGTTGCCATGAATTCAATTGCTTTTGGCAATAAAAAGAGAAATATTGCGTTATTTAATGTTAGGTGAGTTTATACCCTTGTGGGTAGAGACTCATCTTTCAGACACAGATAATAGAAAAAGAGTATGATAGAATACGTTAGAGGAATCATAGATGAACTGGAGCCCACCAAGGCCGTGGTGGAATGCAGTGGAGTGGGCTATATGCTCAACATCTCGCTCAATACCTATACAGCCTTGCAAGGCAAACACGATGCCCGTCTTTATGTCTATGAGGCTATTCGCGAGGATGCCTATGTGCTTTTCGGCTTTCATTCCAAGGCGGAGCGTGAACTTTTTGTTCATTTGATTTCCGTCAGTGGGGTGGGAGGAAACACAGCCCGCACCATCCTTTCGGCCTTCACTGTGCCAGAACTGTGCAATGTCATCATGAACGAGAATGCCTCCATGCTCAAGTCTGTGAAGGGTCTGGGACCCAAAACAGCCCAGCGCATCATTGTGGAACTGAAAGACAAAGTGGCATCGCTTGGCATCGCACCCTCTGAGACTGTTAGCAACGAGCCTCAGCCTACTTTCGACAAGGAAGTGCACGACGAGGCCATTGAGGCACTCAAGATGCTCGGTTACTCGCCTGCACCCGCCACCAAGGCCGTCCGGGCTATCCTTAAGAATGAGCCGCAGTTGCCTGTGGAGAAGGTCATTAAGCAGGCCCTAAAGATGCTTTAGCCATTGAGCATTGGCTTCGCCTAAAATGTTCACGCTCCTTTATATAACTTTCGAAACTTAAGTTCTAAGAATTGAAGGGAAAGAACAAACACATATTCGTGATGAGCATGGTCATTTGCGCCGTGTGTGTGGTTCAGTTGTCGTTTGGCCGTCTGCCGTACGTCAACGCCAATTTCATGCGCGATATGCTCGGCGGCAAGTCTACAGAAACAGTGGTTGCCGTCGAACCATCCCTTAATGCCTTGGAAGTCCCCGCCGATACAGTCCCCAAGGTGAAGGTCCGCAAGACCGACACCCCTACCACCGACAATCCCGAAGACAACTATCCCTTCGACCTTGACGACCCTGAGAACCTCAAGAAAGACGCCGCTGACTACGACGAGAAGACTGGTTACTACAAGGTGGGTACGAAAATTGGAGACAACTTCCTCAGCACACCCTACTTGATGACACCGGAGGAATACCTTGAATGGGGCGAGCGTAAGTCGATGAACGCTTATTTCCGGCAGCGCAACGACTCCCTTTTCGTCACAAAGGGCAAAGAGAAATTCGACTTCACCGACATGCACTTCGACCTTGGTCCCGCAGAGAAAATCTTCGGTCCAGGTGGTGTGAGAATCAAAACCAATGGTTCGGCTGAGTTGAAGTTCGGTTATACCTACAACTTTACCGACAACCCCTCTATTTCCGAGCGAAACCGCAAACAGTCCAATTTCGACTTCGATGAGAAAGTCAACCTCAGTGTCAACGCCACCATTGGCGACAAGATGGCCTTCAACCTCAACTACAATACAGAGGCCACCTTCGACTTCGACTCCAAGAACCTGAAGCTGAAATACGAAGGCAAGGAAGACGAAATCATTAAACTTGTTGAAGCAGGTAATATCAGTATGCCGACCAACTCGTCGCTCATCCGTGGTGCCTCGTCGCTCTTTGGTATTCGGACAGACATGCAGTTTGGCAAACTCAATTTGCAGACGGTGGTGTCGCAGAAGAAATCCAAGTCTTCTACTGTATCAGCCAGAGGAGGCAGCCAACTTTCCACTTTCGAACTCGAGGCTTACAACTATGATGAAAACCGCCACTTCTTCCTTTCCCAGTATTTCCGCGACAACTACGACCGCAGTTGCGCTACCCTGCCCAACATCACCAGTGGAGTGAACATCAACCGCGTGGAAATCTGGATCACCAACACCAGTGGAGTGACACAGAATACACGAGACATCATCGGTCTGGTCGATCTCGGTGAAGGTCAGAAAATCAGCAACAAACAGTGGAATGGTCAAGGCGGTGTGCCTCGAAATGTGGCAAACGACGAGTATTCCACCCTTGTCAACGCCCCGTATTCCGACGCACGTAATGTGGATCAGACCAGCACGGTGCTCGATGAAATCATGCAGGGCGGAGTCGATTATGAGAAAGTGGAGAACGCGCGTCTACTCTCCAGTAGCGACTACACCTTGAACAAGCACCTTGGCTACATCTCCCTCAAGCAGAACCTGCAGAGCAACGAGGTGCTGGCTGTGGCATTCGAATACACCTACGGCGGACAGACCTATCAAGTGGGTGAGTTTTCGGGCGACATCTCCGATAACAATAAGGCACTCTACGTGAAACTCCTCAAGAACACGTCCAACTCACCTCGCATGGGCAACTGGGACCTGATGATGAAGAACGTCTATAACCTCAAGGCCACATCCATTCAGAAAGAAAAGTTCCGGCTCGACATCAAGTATCTGAGCGACACCACAGGCGTATATCTCTCCTACATCCCCGAGGAGGCATTCAAGCAGACCACCATCCTCAAGATGATGAACCTTGACCGACTTGACGACAATCAGAAGACCAACCCCAACGGAAAGTTCGACTTTGTTGAAGGCTACACCATCCAGGCATCCAACGGACGGGTTATCTTCCCCGTGGTGGAACCCTTCGGCGACTGGTTGCGTCAGAAATTAGGAAACGACGCCTTGGCCGATAAGTACTGCTACGACGAACTCTACGACAGCACCAAGATTGTGGCCCGTCAGATTGCCGAGAAGAACAAGTTCTCCCTGACAGGAGAGTACAAAGCCTCGTCAGGTTCGGAAATCGACCTTGGAAGCATGAACATCCCCCAGGGTTCGGTGAGGGTGACAGCAGGAGGAGTGGAACTGGACGAGGGCTCCGACTATACTGTGGACTATTCGATGGGACGTGTGACCATCATCAACCAGAGCATCATTGACGCAGGAACTAACGTCAGTGTGTCGCTCGAAAGTCAAGAGGAATACTCCCAAATCAGGAAGACGATGCTGGGTGTGAACTGGACATACGATTTCAACAAGAACTTCCAGTTGGGCGGTACCATACTCCATCTGAGTGAGAAGTCGCTCACTTCAAAGGTTGCGATGGGCGCTGAGCCTGTCAACAACACCATTTGGGGACTTAACATGAACTGGAAACAACAGAGCCAATGGCTCACCAACCTCATAGATAAGATTCCTCTCATCAACGTCAGCGCCCCGTCGTCCATCTCGTTGCAGGCCGAGGTGGCACAACTCGTTGCAGGTTCTGCTCACGGCGTTCAAGGCAACGCATCCTATCTCGATGACTTCGAGAGCACCAAGAGTGAGATTGATGTGAGCACACCCACAGCATGGATGCTGTCGTCTACGCCCTCCAACCTGGAGTACGGCAATATGAAGAATGATGTGAAAAATGGTTACAACCGAGCCTTGCTTGCTTGGTACACCATCGACCCGCTCTTTACCCGCAGAAGCAGTTCGCTGACACCCGGTCACATCAAGAGCGACCTCAACCAACTCTCCAATCATTATGTACGTGAGGTTTATGAGCGTGAGGTCTATCCCAATAAAGACACCAACGTAGGTGAGAGCACCACACTTCCTATCCTCAACCTCGCCTATTACCCAACAGAGCGTGGTCCGTACAACCTCGACACAGACATAGACCAGAACGGTCACCTGCTTAATCCCAACAAACGCTGGGGTGGTATGATGAGGAAAATCGACAACAGCGACTTCGAGACAGCCAATGTCCAGTATGTGGAGTTTTGGCTACTTGACCCCTTCATCTATACCAAGGACAAGACGGGCTATGGAGGCGACTTTTACATCAACCTTGGCGATGTGAGCGAGGATGTGCTTAAGGATGGTAAAAAAGCATACGAGAGCGGCATGCCCGTGAACAGCGCCTCCAACTACGCTGAGACGGTCTGGGGACGTGTGCCGACGGAGCAGAGCGTGGTCTATTCCTTCAGCAATGAGAGCGGAGCACGCCAGAAACAGGATATCGGTCTCAACGGTCTTGTCGATTCCGACGAGCGTACCTACGGCATCTACGCCGACTATCTCTCTGCCGTTCAAGGCAAGGTGAGGGCTGAGGTCTATGATTCATTGCTCAACGACCCCGCTGGTGACGACTACCATTATTTCCGCGGCACAGACTTCGACCAACGCCAGACATCGGTGCTCGACCGCTACAAGCATATCAACGGCCCTGAAGGCAACTCTCCCAATTCCAGCGACTCGGGAGAAAGTTACAGCACTGCTTATAAGACCACTCCAGATGCTGAGGACGTGAACGCCGACTACACGATGAACGAGTATGAGAACTTCTTCCAGTACAAGGTGAGCATACGTCCAGAGGACATGGCTGTAGGTCGCAACTACATCGTCGATGAACGCCACACATCAGTGTCTCTCCGCAATGGTAACAAGGAAGACGCTACTTGGTATCTTTTCCGCATCCCATTGGGCGAGTACGAGCGAAAGGTCGGCAGTATCAACGACTTCAGCAGCATCCGTTTCATGCGTATGTATCTGACGGAGTTCGAACAACCCATCGTGTTGCGTTTCGCTTCTCTGGACCTTGTGCGTGGCGAATGGCGCAACTATCAGCAGACGCTGTTCACTGGCGACAAGCCAAGTGTGACAGGTTCGCTGACCGTCTCCGCTGTGAACATAGAGGAAAACAACGACAAGACACCAGTCAACTACGTGTTGCCTCCAGGTATCTCCCGAGTTATAGACCCCTCCCAGCCACAACTCACTCAAGCCAACGAACAAGCCTTGGCCATCACTGTCAAGAACCTTGCCACAGGTGATGCCCGGGCCGTCTATAAGACCTTCAACTACGACTTACGGCAGTATAAGCACTTGCAGATGTTTGTACATGCTAACGCCCTTGAAGGCGACCAGACTCTGGCCAGCGACGAGATGAGCGTTTTCCTGCGCATGGGTTCCGATTACCGTAGCAACTACTACGAGTACGAGATACCTCTCAAACTGACTCCATCCGGACGATACGACACCTACACCACCTCAGGGTGCGAGGCAGTCTGGCCTCAAGAAAACATGCTTGATGTGGATTTCAGCGTCTTCACAGACCTCAAGAAAGAACGCAACAAGCGTCGTGCCAGTGGTGACCCTGAGGCGAGTTACACTCAGTTGTTCTCGCAATACGACCCAGATAAACCAGGCAACAAAATCAGCGTTATGGGTAATCCATCCCTTGGCGAAGTGAAGACCATGATGATTGGTGTGCGCAACAACTCCGCCCATACCAACAGCATCGAGGTGTGGGTCAATGAGATGCGTATGCAGGATTACAACAATGAGGGAGGATGGGCTGCACAAGGCAACCTCAACGTACAACTCAGTGACATAGGTTCAGTGAATGTCACTGGCCACATGGAGACTGCTGGCTTCGGTGGGCTGGAAGAGTCTGTCACCCAACGCCGTGACGACAATCTCTACGAATGGAGTATCACCACCAGTTTCGAACTCGGTCGCCTTTTCCCTGAGAAATGGAAGATGCAGTTGCCTTTCTACTATTCCTATTCCTGGCAGAAGATCTCTCCCAAATACAATCCTTTCGATACTGACATGCTTCTGAAGGACGCTCTCGACGAGACAGGTAGCAAGGCGGAGCGTGACTCGCTCAGCAGTCTGACGGAGACACTTGTGCGTAACAAGAACTTCTCGCTCTCCAACTGGAAATCCAACTACCAGAGTCCCAAACCCATGCCTTTCGACCCTGCCAACTTCTCCGTAAGTTATAGTTACAGCAAGCGTTTCAAGGAGGGAGAGACCATTGTCTATGAGAACGACGAGGACTGGAAATTCAACCTTGCCTATAACTATACGCCAAAGTACAAGACTTGGGAACCTTTTAAGAACTTGAAGAGCAAGTCAAAATGGCTCGACATCGTCAAAGCCCAGAATCTCAATTACCTGCCACAGAACATCTCATTCAACACCGACATCACCCGTCATTATTACGAACTGCAGGAACGCGACATAGACGCAGGCACCCGTCTGCCTGTGACTTTCTCTGAGCAGTTCCTCTGGAACCGCGACTTCTCCATACGCTGGGATATCTTCAAATCGATGAAGTTGAGTTGGAAGTCGGCCACTCATGCTGAGATAGAAGAACCTTATGTGGTCATCAACAAGAGCCTTTATCCTGACGAGTACTCGCAATGGAAGGACTCCGTGAAGCGGAGCATCCGTTCGTTTGGCCGTCCGCTCACTTACGCCTCGTCGTTCACTGGCTCGTATCAGGTGCCTCTCAACAAGATACCTTTGCTTGACTGGGTATCACTCGATGGCACCTATAGTTCCAACTACGGGTGGACCCGAGGCACAGAACTGGAGGACGGCACATCGCTCGGCCATACAGCCACAACCAACCGTACGGTCAACATCAATGGTAAACTCAACTTAGAGACCCTCTACAACAAGTCGAAGTTCCTTGAAGGAGCGAACAAACGCTTCTCGGGCAGTAACAAGAAGACCACTGCCAGCAAGAAGACCACCAAGGACACCAAGGCCAACGCCAAGGATACAAAGAAGAACGCCAAAGGAACGGATGCTGAAGGAGATGCCAATACCAAAGACGGCAAGACCACCAAGGACGCCAAGTCTGCTGATGGCAAGCAACCTCAGGACAAGAACGCCGACAACAAGAAAAAGAAGGGATTCACCCAGGAAGTGACTCTCAACGACACCGCTTCGGTGACTGTGAAACATGGACAGAACAGCAAACGGATTGTCGTCAGGGCAACCACAAAGGAGGGCAAGACCTACAAGTTGAAATACAGCAAGGTTGATGCCAACAGCATCAAAATCAAGAACCGCGATAGCATTCCACTGAAGATATCGGTGGTGGCAAAAGAACCGCTCTACGAAAAAGACTGGTATAAGGTCGCCCAAGTGGCCGCCCGTGGTCTGATGATGCTACGAAACGCCAGCATCAGTTACCGCAACACTTATTCGCTCACCCTCCCTGGTTTCCGTACAGAGATAGGCGATGCTTTCGGACAGAAATCCATTGCGGGTAAGATGTCACCAGGTTGGGATTTCGCCTTTGGTGCTGTTGGCAACAGTTATATCCAGAAGGCGGCAGATAACGGATGGCTCATGCTCAACGACTCCAACATCACCACACCTTCCACTACCACCGCCGCCGAGGACCTCAATCTCCGTGTCACGCTCGAACCTGTCAGAGACCTCAAAATTGACCTCGATGCCAGTCGCACCATCAACAAGAGCCGTTCGGTGCAGTTCATGTACAAGGGCATGCCCACCACCCAAAGCGGTAGTTTCACACAGACCATCATATCATTCCCAACAGCCTTTGGAGGAAGCGGGAACATCAACAACAACTACCGCTCCAAGCCCTTTAATGAGTTCCTCAGCAACATTGATATCGTGCGACAGCGTTTAGAGGATAAATACGCTTCAGCCACTTACCCTGACGCTGCTGACGACCTTGCTGGAAAACCTTACAATCCTGAGGTGGGTAGTGTGCCGCAATATTCAGCAGACGTGCTTATTCCAGCCTTCCTCGCTGCCTATTGTGGAGGTGATGCCAAGAAGCAACCCTTAACCATTTTCCCAGCCCTCTCCAAACTGTTGCCCAACTGGAGGGTGACCTACAGCGGGCTGGCAAAACTACCTTGGTTTGCCGACCATTTCAAGAGTTTCAACATCAACCACCAGTATAAGAGCACGTACTCTGTAGGCGCCTACAATTCCTATTCCAATTTCATGGAGTATATGGGCGATTTCGGTTTCATCACCGATGTGACCACTGGCAATCCTATCCCAAGCAGTATGTACAATGTCAGCACTGTGAGCATCAACGAGCAGTTCAGTCCGTTGATAGGCGTGGACATGACTTTCAATAATGGCATCACGGCCAAACTGGAGTACAAGACGGTACGCTCACTCAACCTCAGTGTCACATCTGTGGCCCTGACAGAGAGTAACAGCAATGATATTGTCGTCGGATTTGGTTGCAAGTTCAAAGACTTGAATCTTTTTGGAGCCAAGCGTATCCAAAGTGGTCAGAAGAAGAGCAAGAACAAGAAAGGCAAAGACGACGATGAAAGTAACAACAACTCGAGGACAACTGCCGCCAATCGCCGCAACGTGGTGAGCCATGACCTCAATTTACGCTTCGATTTCTCCTACAGGATGCAGAATGCACTCAACCGCAATATCCAGACTATGGTGACCACTGCTACCAATGGCAGCACTGCATATAAAGTGTCGCTGGCTGCCGACTATACTTTCAGCCGTCTGCTTACGTTGAGCGGATATATGGACTGGCAACGCAACGAGCCACTTGTCTCTTCATCGTCGTACCCCACGACTACTGCTGACTTCGGCGTCAGCATGAAGTTCTCACTCACACGATAAAAAAGAGCCATGGTTATTTCACCTGTTATAGAGAAATTTGTGAACGACAGGAACTGGGATGGATTGTCCCAACTATTCCAGAGAATGTCGAATGCAGAGTTCAGACGGACAGAAAAAGTAGTCCGCGACCTCGTGATGCCTCGTCTGGACAACGACCTCTTTTGGGAAACCTACCATCACCTGCTGGTGTTTCGTCATCAGGCATTCCTGCCCGCTATCACAGCCATCAAGCGTCTGGCACATAATGGCGAGTTGTCGTTCGACAGTCCTTCGGCGTCTGCGCTCTCCGAGTATGTGGTCAATCATTTAACTGATGAGCGGATGAAGATGGTCAGGATGGCTATAGGACTATTGGAAACGGAAGAACAGATTTCAGGGCTGTTCTCATGGCTGAGGATAGACCAACCCGGTCAACGTGCCTCAGCCCTGCTCTCGTTGAATACCCCCATCGCCTACTATCTCTTGTTCCAGACCTTACGCCATGCTGAAGGCGAGAGGGAACTGGTCTTACGCTGTTGCCAGATGCTGATTCGCAAGAGCGATGACTTGTCTTTTAATATGGTGGCGATACTTCGAGAGTATTTTGGTTTGACAGAATTGAAAAATACACTATCTTTGCGTATTCAACCCTATGAGTTAAGTTACATTGACAGTTCGTACGCTAATTTTGAGCATGTGCTTCAAGGCAAGCGACCAAGATAAACCAACTTGTTAAATCACGGAGATTATGACCCAAGCCTTGACTTTACTGGAACTGAATGACATGGTAAGCGATGTGTTCGACCAATCGTTTACTCATGCTTATTGGGTTTCGGCAGAGGTGAGCGAAGTGCGTGAGAACCGGGGGCATTGCTATTTAGAGTTTGTGCAGAAGGACGAGGACAGCGACTCCTTGGTCGCCAAGGCGCGCGCAACAGTGTGGAAGAGCAAATGGATGATTCTACGCCCTTACTTCGAACTCACAACAGGTCAGCCATTGGTGGCAGGCATGATGTTGCTCGTGAAAGTCAAACTGATGTTCCATGCTCTATATGGCTACTCGTTGAATGTGGAGGATATCGACCCTACCTTCACCTTGGGCGACATCGCCAAACGTCGAAGGGAAATCATCAGCAAACTGAAGGAAGAGGGAATCGACCAGATGAACAAGAGCCTGGAACTGCCACGTTTGTTGCAACGGATAGCTGTCATCTCCAGTGGTACTGCCGCTGGTTATGGCGATTTCTGCGCCCAGTTGCACGCCAACGACAAAGGCTTGGTGTTCTATACCAAATTATTTCCAGCCACTATGCAAGGCGACGCTGTTGAGGAAAGTGTATGTTCCGCCCTCGACGCCATCATGGACGATGCGCTGGAATGGGATGTGGTGGTGATTATCCGTGGCGGAGGTTCTGTGTCCGACCTCTCGGGGTTCGACACCTTGAAACTTGCTGAGCATGTGGCTCAATTCCCATTGCCTGTCATCACAGGCATTGGCCATGAGCGCGACGACACCGTCATCGACATGGTGGCACATACCCGTGTCAAGACTCCGACAGCCGCAGCCGAACTGCTTATCCATCATCAGGAGGCTGAATTGGCTTTTCTGGATAACTATTCCGACCGAATCACAGGGTATGTGGGCTCACGGCTGACAGATGAACTCAACCGCCTTAACATGATTATGGGCAGGATGCCGTCGATTTACGCTCTCTTCCACCAACGTCAGCACAACCGTCTTGTTCAAGTCACCAACCTTATCCACCGCGGTATTGTTGGCAGGTTGCAGGTTGACAAGAACAAACTTGGACTCTTGGCCGCCAGGCTCCCCCTTCAACTCAACGCCTTGATGCTGAATGAACAACATAAACTGAAGTTGATTTCATTACGGCTGAAAGCCGTTGACCCTGTGAATATTCTCAAACAAGGTTACAGCATCACCCAAGTGGGGGATAAGACGCTGAGAAAAGTGTCGCAACTGAAGAAAGGCGACGAAATCGTCACCATCCTTGCTGACGGCAAGGTTGTCTCGAGTGTGACAGAACTGGAGAAAAAACTAACAAAAAACAAGGAACATGAAAAATAATGAGATGACCTACGAGAAAGCGATGAAGCGCTTGGAGGAGATTGTGGATAAAGTGGAGAATGGACAAATGGATATCGACAGCCTCAGTGCCACTCTCAAGGAAGCGCAGGAACTCGTTTCTTACTGCCGTGACAAACTGACGAAAGTCGATGCCGAAATCAAGAAGATACTCGAGAACTGAATAGTTTGATGGACATAAAGGGTTCGATAAGCATGATAGGCTTGTTGGATTCTATGGCATAGCGAGGAGTTTTCGGCATTGTGTTTCGTCTTTCTTGATTTGCGCTTTGAGTTCTTCCACATCGTTGAATTCGCGTTCTTCGCGGATATAATGCACGAATTCCACGGTGATTCTCTCGCTGTAGATGTCAGCGTTGAAGTCGAAGATGTTCACTTCAAGTGTTTGTTCCTTTCCGTTATGGAACGTGGGGCGGTGACCGATGTTCATCATGCCGTTGAGAATCAGTTCGCCCAAGTGTATTCTCACAGCGTAAACACCTGTGTGAGGAATGAGTTTTCCCTTGCAGTCAGAACTGATATTGGCCGTAGGGTATCCGATGATTCTGCCGTTGTGGAATCCGTCGACCACCTTTCCACTGATGCTGTAATATCGTCCAAGTACATAATTGGCTCTTTCGATATCTCCTTCAATCAATGCTTTGCGAATCACAGACGAACTGAACCTTGTCGAGGGGTCTTGTATGTGTTCCTTGGCTAAAATCACTTCAATGCCATGACGTTTCCCCACAGCCATCAATTCGTTGAAAGGCAACTGGTCGTGTCCGATATGGTTGTCGTAACCGAGAATCAGTTTGCGGGTGTTCATCTTGTCTTTCAGCACTTCCACCATGAACATTTCTGACGACATCTGCGACATCTCGTATGTGAAATGCAGCATCTCCACGTTCTCAATGCCTGTGTTCTTGATGAGTTGAAGTTTTTCCTCGGATGAGGAGAGCAGAAGTGGTTCAAACCCAGGTCTGACTACGGTGAGAGGATGGTTGAAAAACGTGATGACAGCCGAGGTCATACCGCACTGTCTGGCCTCCTCCCTGACTTGTGAAAGAATATACTGATGACCGCGATGAACTCCGTCGAAAAAGCCTATGGTCACTACGCAGGGTTGGTCGGTCATCGGTCGTAGGTAGGAATAGGGTCGGAGAAGAGTTCTGTCCAGTCTTCGTCGGGGGTAACAAGATGGGTTTTGAATCCCAGGCGGGCAGCGGTCTCGCAGTTTTCCTTCATGTCGTCAAGATAAAGTGTGTTGAAAGGCATGATGCCTGTTCTTGCGGTAATAGAGTGGTAAATACCAGGGTCAGGCTTCATCTGGTTCATCTGGAAAGAAAGGAACAGTTCCTCGAAATAGTCATCGATGGTGAAGCCGTGGTAGTTGAAATACGAATGTGCGGAATGAGTCCAATGTAGCACATTCGTATTGCTGAGCAGATAGACCACATACCTGTCTCGCAAGGAGAGCAGTTTCCTGAGTCTTTGACGTGGAATGCCCGTCAGCAAGGTGTTCCAAGCCTCCGCCACTTGCTCGTCGGTAGTGCCAGCGTTGCAATAATGTTTTACTGTCTTGCAGAATTGTTCCGACGAAATTTGCCCAAGCTCGAACTGCTTAAAGACAGAGTTGGTGTCCTTCTTGTAGAAAACCTCCTCGAAATCGTTGAATCCTAACTTGTTAAAGGCTTGTATCCACCTTTCGCGGTCGAGGTCAACGAGTACACCGCCAAAATCGAGGATTAGGTTTTGAATGTTGTCGAACATGAATCGTGAATGTTAATCAATAAGTGATTGACCAGGCTGTGATTCCATATGGCCAACGTTTCTTAGGCAAAGATATGCAAAAAATATGAAGTGAATGCATTCAAGTTCGATTTTTTTTATTGTGGTAGGTCTTTTTATGTATATAGATGATGATTATGTCAACTTTCACTACATAAACGCTCAGGCTGTTTCGTCTCTCAATTTCAAAAAAAAAGGATTTCTGTATGTTTCATCGTGAAAAAGTTGTATCTTTGTGCCTGAACTGAGAGAAGACTTATGAATGTCTGTTTGAAGAGTGATAAACTACTGACTATACTTTGAACGATGACAGAAAAACACGATATGAAGAAAAGATTTTTTGCGTGCATGCTGGCTGTGATGACAACAGTGTCAGTTATGGCTCAGGCTGTGTATTCATGGACTTCCGACAACGGATTGTCTAACACCAACATCCGTAGCCTGTTTCAGGACAGTCGCGGCAATATGTGGATTTTGACTCAGAATGGCCTCAACAGATTTGACGGGTCGAAAATCAATGTTTATTATAAGGATGGTGGTGAACATTCGTTGTCGAACGACATCATGACCTGTATTGAACAATTGCAGAATGGCGATCTTCTGATTGGTCATTCATCAGGAATACAATGGTATGACTACCTGACCGACCAGTTCCATGATGTCACCTTGCTTTCAGAAAACAACGACACCATCCACCCCTACATCATTAGCTTGACGCATACACAGGACGGAATGGTATATGCCTGCACCTCTGGTGCTGGTCTTCTGGAAATGCAAGATAAAGGCAATCCCCCTTATGTGATGAGGCATCGTTGCAAGATTGATGCCTTGAACAGGGCTGTCCAGATTGTTGACAACAAAGACCATGGTTTCTGGTTCATCGGTGGTGACCGTAGAGTGGGCATGTTCCGTGACGGCAATGTCTGGATGGTGGAAGGTGTGGATGTGGCAAGGTCGTTGTGCTATGGTTCCGACGGCAGGATGTATTTGGGAGAAGAACATGGAATTCTGAAAGTCTATGACTCAGCCCAAGGCTGGTTTGTCAATGCCACCACCGAACTTGAAGGCAAGTCTCTTTGGAAAATCCGTTCTGACGGTAAGGGCTTTATCTTCATCTGTACCGACGGTGATGGCCTTTATGTCTATGATGAGAAAACTCGGAAGGTGGAGAAGAGTGTCGTCGAGGTGAACGACTTCAAGATGGACAAGTGCAATGTGAAGGATGCCCTGCTTGATAAAGAAGGGAACATCTGGGTTGGTGTGTATTGGAAAGGTGTGTATGCCTCTCCGGCAGATGCCTCCAACTTCCATTATATGGGTCGTCGCTCGGCTTCCCGCAACTTGATTGGCACCAATTGTGTCACCGCCATGATGGTCGATAGCAAACGTCAGTTATGGGTTTGCACCGACCATTGCGGAGCCTATAAGATTAATCCCGACATGACGAGTAGTGAGCATTTCTTGGGCAAGAATGCATCGGGCATCGACATGACTTTTATGGATATCTTCGAGGATAGCAGAGGCAATTTGTGGGTGGGTCCTTTTAATGAAGAACTGATG
>CACYEC010000323.1 GCA_902773225.1 uncultured Bacteroidales bacterium | reverse complement strand
TTTCAAGTCTTTGTCCTCTTCCATCACCACATCCGCATAATAGAAAGCCTGACGGATGTGGTGAGCGTTTTTCTTGTCTTCCCCTGGTGTGAAAAGTGCTTCCAGACCCGCATATTTGCACAAGGAACTACTTGTCTTGTAATCAACGATACGCGTGTAGCGTTGTTCATTGATGGTTACCTCATCGAAACGGTCAATGATACCACCGACAAAGAGTTTCACTGGTTGTTCGCCTTTTACCTCGATTTCCAGTTCAGTCCTGCATTTCTTCTCCACACCGAGAATGCGCATAGGACACAATTTCTTATCGTGGAGTAGTTGGTTGGCGACGTAGGTGCAGATTACCTCGCGGTTGAGCAGCTGCTCACCGTTATATTTGACATCCATACCCTTGAAAAACACCTCCTTGAACGCATCGTCAACATAACGCTTGATTTTATATGAGTCATTGGCGATGGATTCCAGTTCAGTACCCTGAATATCACCACGACCAAGATATGGTTTGTAGATGCTCTCCATAGTTTTATGGAAGATGGAACCAAAAGAAGCGTTGTCCACATCCTCGGTCACCTCGTCCTCTGCATGGATGCCTGCCACATATTTGAAAAAGAACTTCATCTTGCATTCGAGATAGGTGTTGATGGCAGTGGGAGAAAAGTATCCTTTGTCGTCGTTTTTGTGTCTCCATGATTCAAACTTGTTACGAAGGGTCTGGAGCATCGAGTCGGTCTTGGGAATGCACAGTTCCTTTGGGTACGAAACAGTTATATCTGAACTCAGGTTATACTGCTCAATCTTCTGGTCGGGGGCGAAAAGTATATCCTTATCCACCAACATCTGAAGAAGGAAACGTGACATCTCCCCTTTTGATAACCCGTCGGTGGAGTTATTGTAGAGCAAGGTGATGTGGTTGGCACGCTGTAGCAGCCTGAAGAAATAATAGGCATACAGCGACACATCTTGAATAAAGGTGGTCATTCCGTAGGCCTGACGGAGGTTGAAGGGAATGAAAGATGAATTCTTCCGCGCCTTTGGAAGCATATCCTCGGTGGCAGAGAGGAGGATGATATTGGAGAAGTCGAGGCATCGTGTTTCCAGCATACCCATGACCTGCACTCCTTCTGCTGGCTCACCATGGAAAGGTATGCTGGTGATGGCCAGCAATTGGCGAATCAGCCTGCATATCGTATTGACATTCACATCCAACAGTCCTGTGGCGTGGAGACCTTGCAAGCGAGTGAGAATGGTGTGGGTGTTGAACAGAGATTCCACCCCTAACTGGTATTGACTGAATCGTTTATCCTTTAGATTGTTGTAGGTGATGGCTATGGCTCTGACAATCTCAATCAAGTAGTTGATTAGATGTGGCACAGTGTCTAACTGAGGAGTGAAAACGGTAGAGAGGAAGAAGTCCTTCTGCAACATCTCGTTGTTAGGGTACATGATGTTGTGGTCTTGCAGGTGACGCATGACTTCACTGATATGCTCACGGCTCATCATGAGCATGTAGGGATGGTTGAGCAATACCGAGACATACTTGAATTTCCAGGTGCTTCCACCTGCGAAACCATTGACCTGAAGATTGAGGAGGGCTTCTATCAGACTGCTGACAGGAGTCTGGTTGAGTGGGTATCCCATTGTGATATTCACAGGCAGGGCATAGTCTGTGTCGCCGATGGTGGAAGGCATGGAGTCCATCACGGATTGAAGGGAACTTTCGTTGCACAGTACTATGGCTGTGCGGGTGAAATCGATGTCGCTTATCGCCTCATCCACTTCCTGTTTCTCTTTTCCTGAGGCAATGATTGCATCTAACTCTTCTGCGTATAACTGGTTGACCCAATGGGAGGCATAGCGTGCCTGCATATCTTCTGTTGAAGATGATATAAAATTGATAATCTTCTTATTATGAAGATTTGTTAAAGTATTACTTGAAGTAAGGTCGTTGCCGAATATCTGGATGTTTCTATAGATGTATTTGCCAGCTTCGAAGAGGTCGTTTTCCTCGGGCTTCGCTGTTTGGCCGTTATCCACAAAGCCTTTTCCCGGCATGTAGGCATCATCGTAATCCCAGAAGAAATAGGTGTTTTTGTGCTGCTGAATGTATTTCAGCAGTCGCTCTTCCGTCTTGGTCAGCACGTTGAAACCGACAAAGACATAGTTGGTGGAGCGAAGACGTTCAAGGCAAGGATTGTCTTCAGGAGATGAACTGATGGTTTCCACCACCCATCGATAGAGCATGCCTGTGTAGGCTTTTTGCTCTTGGAGCAGGGCGTTGCGGAAGTCGGTATAGATGTTGTTCATGTTTTTCCACAAGGTCATGAACTCTTTCTTCAGTCCTGTCTCGTCATCCACTTCCTCCTTGAACTCGCCGAAGAAACGAAGGATGGCTTTCTTCTGTTCGTCTGTCAAGTAGTCAAGTGTGGTCAGTTCGTCCAGGTCCCTGATGTTCTCGAAGAGCAGACGGGCATCAACCATGTTCTTGTCGATGTCGTCGAAATCGGAAATCATCATCTCGCCCCAGCCATAGAACTTGTCAAGGGATTCATCCCTGCCTGTCTGACGGATGTATGACTGGTAGAGCAAGCAAACAGCATAAATGGGGTCGGCGATGTCGTATGTGGTCAGCGAAGTGAAGAGTTCATCAATGGTCATATAGCGTGGCGACCAGATGGTATGCCCTGCAAGTTTAGCCAAACTGATGTTGAAGAAGAGCGATGCTCTCTTGTTGGGAAAAACCACTACAGTATTGCTGAGGTCGCCATGGAGCAGGTCCATCAGCCGACTGGCCACAAGTTCAAGGAAAGTGGGTGTTTCAGGGTGGGATAGGGGAGTATTGTGGGTCATGTTGAGTTTTGGCATTATTTGTTTTCGGGTTATTTCATTTTTCTGTTTTTCCAAAGAATCCATTTTTCTGTTTTTCCAAAGAATCCATTTTTCTTAGTTTTCTTGTTTTTTCATCCTGCAAGGCACGATATCGTTTCGGCGGATATACCAGACGTAGCCTGTGATGCCAGGATAGCCCATCTGCTGGAGCAATGACATGTATTCTTCCACTTGCTTCACGTGTTCCTCGCTCTGTCGGCCTGTCTTGTAATCGATGACGATGGTTGCTTGGCCATTGGTAATCACGCGGTCTGGCCGTTTGGTGTGGCATTTGCCCTTCTTGTCAGTATAGAGGATGGAGCATTCGTTGAAAGTTTGCCAGTCGGGTTTGAACCATTCAGCGGCTTTCGTGTTGTTGAAAGCATTCTGCAGTTCGCGCTCCACCGATTGACGGTAGTCAGAACTGTGGAACCATCCTTCGGAGTCGAACCGCGAGATGACGCGGGGTAGGTCCTCAGGCGAACTGATGCGTTCGAGGATGGCATGGAAAAGAAGGCCTTCGTTGATGTACTGGTTGTTTTGTTCCTCGTCCTCACCTGCTATGAAACGCTTGGATTCGTTCGACTGCAAGAAGCAGGCCTCATGCTCGTGGTAAACGAAGTCGCATTTGATGGACAGGGGTGCGATTTTCAGTATGTTCTCTTCTTGTTGCTTGTCATCGCGGGAACTCTTTGATTGTTGATGCTGGTTGCTCACCAGTTCCCCGTATTCCATATAGTTTTCCGTCTCGTTCTTGCTGAATAGCAGGGCTACATCTTGAATAGTCTTCTGAACCAGTGTTCCTTGGTCGTCCATCATGGTCACCATAATCTCATCCGATTCGTTACCCTTGTCCGTTAGTCCTGGCGACATACATTTCTTCATCACCTTGACTGTACTCACCCCATCCCCTTTTTTGTCGTCGGTCATATTCTTGGTCCAGATGAAGAGGTTATTCTCCGCACGGGTGAATCCCACATAAAGCAAGTTGACGTTATCCACCCAGATTCGAAGCAACTCTTGGTCGTAGTCCTTGGCGTAGATGCTGTGGATGAGTTCCTTTTTGTATTTTACAGGTAGCAGTTGCAAGTCATTGAAATCCTCCTTTTCAGGAGTAATCCATAAGGTGTCGGTTCCTTTGTAATCCCAGTCGCAGAAAGGCATCAGCACGGTGTGGAACTCCAATCCTTTCGACTTGTGGATGGTCATCAGACGAATGCCATCTACAGCGTCGTTGGGGATGGTCTTCTTGCCGATACCCTCGTCCCAAGCAGTGAGGAAACTTTTGATATCGGAGGGATTGTCACTCATGTATTGCAGGATTTGGTCGTAAAGGCAGAAGAGATATGCGCTTTGTCCTTCGATGCGGTTCAAGTCGAAGATTTTGTGGATTTGCTCAGTCACCTCTGTGAGCGACATGAGTGAAAGCACCGCCATTTGGTTGGTGAAGGCCTTGGGCAGTATGTCGTCGAGTTGTTCGTTGGTAGAGGTATAGATATAACTGTATGCGTTTGGGTCGTCAATCTGCTTGTAATATGTAGCGAGACTCTTCTTGCTCAGTGTGTCGGAGGGGTTGACAATGAGACGTAGCGCATGGATGATGATTCTCACTGCTGGTGACGATTTCAGTTGGAAAGCCTCGTCGCTCATCATCTTAATGCTGCTGTCATGTGCGGCAAAATAGTTGCATATCATGGGAATATGCTTCTTGGCACGCAGGATGATGGCAATTTGTCTTTCTTTGACACCCTTGGCTTTCAGTTCTTGTACGGAGTTGAGCAGGCTTTCAAGGGTGTCGGTTTCGTAGTTGTCTTTTTCTATCTGTTGGAATCTGACGTAGCCTTTGTCTTTGTTCTTGGTGCTGTACTTTTGATGTACGTCGTTGTATGCGCTCTTGAGGTCGCTAAAAGGAGTTCCGTTGTGGTTCTCCTGATAATTCTTGTTCAGAATCTCAATGAGTTTGATGAAGAAGAGGTTGTTGAAGTTGATGATTCTCTCTCCGCTCCTGTAATTGGTGCTGAGTGGGATACTCTCCACCTTGTTGCGTACCTCTGGGGTTTTCTCGATGTTGTTGAGGATGCTCCAGTCGCTGTTTCTCCATCGGTAGATGCTTTGTTTCACGTCACCCACGATGAGACAGGTGCTGTCTGTCGCGAGTGCGTTGCAGAGTAGTGGCAGGAAGTTGAGCCATTGCAGTCGCGAGGTGTCTTGGAACTCGTCAATCATGATGTGGGTGAACTTGTTGCCGATTTTCTCATAGAGGAAAGGCACGTCGCTTTCGCCAATCATCTCGTGTAGGAAGTGTGATGTGTCGCTGAGGAGGAATCGGTTGGCGTCGCTGTTGAGTTGGCGCACAGTGATGTCGATGTCGTTAAGCAGTCCGAGATTGGTGATGTGGCGACTCGACTCGTCGGCACTGATTTTCATCCTTAGGTTTGTGTATATGGTTGAGAGCAAGTTGGTGAACTGGTTGCAAAGTTCAGATGAACCATTCTTGATCCACTCCATCTCGCCGTTGAGGGTCTTTTGTGGTATGGCTCCCCATGCTTTGACATTACCTTCCGACAACGCCTCCATGAAAGGGAAAATACCTTTTGATTTTTTCACAAAATCATTCATTGTAAGTCCGTAATTACCGCAGATGTCCATAAACTTCTTGGCGGCATTTTGAATATTTTCTGCCGAGGTGTTAGAGATGCTCTTCATCTTGCCGCGGTAGTTGCTGAGCGCTTGACTGTCAGCCAGCGTGTCCTCCAGTTTCTTGCGGTTCTCGAGGAACGACTCGTTGAAGATATTCTTTCCGAATGTCGAGATTTCGTCCTTGACAATCCAGTTTTTCTCCTCCTCAATTTTCTCACGTATGAATGAGAATATCCACTTGAAAAGGTCGCTTTCGGAGTCGAGACCATATATGATGTCCTCTACGGCCTTGTTGAGAACCTCATTGTCGTTGAGATCGACACGCAGGTTGGCGGAGAGTTTCAGTTCGTGGGCCAGGTCGCGAAGGACCGACTGGAAAAACGAGTCGATGGTCTCGATGCGGAAACGGCTGTAGTCGTGCACGATGTTCTGCAGGGCCATGCCGGCGCGCTGGCGAATGGTGTCG
>CACYEC010000322.1 GCA_902773225.1 uncultured Bacteroidales bacterium | reverse complement strand
GTGGAGTTTAAATTTCTCAGCTCTCTCGGGATTCTTCAATACTTTGATAATCTTGCTGGAAAGCATGCTTTTGATTTCTTCCATTCCTGCCACATCTGCAAACCCATTTCCTTTAGGACGAGTAACCTCTGCATGGGATTCCACCTCGCCAACTTTAGTCATTGAAGAAGGAGCGGATCCGATTTCAACCTTGTTATTAAGAGCATCCATGAATTCCTGAGCAGATGTAAATCGTTCAGACTGTTCCAAAGCAAGAGCCTTAATAACTACTTTAACAAGATTGCCATCCAACTCCACAGCGTGAATGTTCGGTAGAGAAAGAGGCTTGTTCCTCCTTTCAATAAGCGCCTGCACTTGTTCTTGCAAAGTAAGACCAGCAAAATTGACGTCCCACGGCATTACGCCAAATAAGAGTCTAAACAACACCACTCCTGCAGAAAACAAATCGGACTTTATGCTTCCATCACCATATAAGCGCTCCGGAGCAACATAGAGCAAATCCTGAGAATGCCAAGACTCGGAGTCAGGACGAAGATCTGCGAATCGTGCTGCCCCAAAGTCAATTAATTTCAAATTATCAAGATTGCCAACTAAGTCTAATAAAATGTTATCTAAAGTGACTTCATTATGAATAACCGGTCTCGGAAGGCTATGCAGATATTGCAACGCAGAAAGCAGAGCCGACATGATTTGCTTTATTTCTTGTAGACTCAACTCGGCAGAATGTCCAATATATGCATTCAAACTCTCCCCGCGCACATACTCCGTCACGATATATGTATATGGAGCACCATTTATTTCGATTTGCCCCTTATCTACAAATGTACACAAATTAGGGTGGGACAATGCTGATGCGACTTCCGCTTCTATAACCTCACCATTTCCGTCGTACTGGTATACATCAAGCGCAGGCAGAGATATCAGCTTCAAAAATTTTACTTTCCCTTCCGTGTCTTTTACGCGATATGTTTGGGCATATGACCCCTCTTTATGGGGGAAAACCACTACGTACGGACCAATATTTTGATTCTTGCTAAATAAAAACATAATCAATTTTTAATTATAATAACCTCTGCAGACCTTAACAAACGATCATCGCGAAGATAACCATTCTTCTCAATAGAAACAATCTCGCCATTCTGCCTTGATGAATCTGGTTCCGTGTCTGTAACACTACACCAATCAGGAATAGACATGTTGTTCTCAAATACCATCTTTTTTACATTATACTTCTCTAGAACAAACATGGCTTTCTTTTTGGCATTAAGCAATCGTTTAATTGCCTTTGAACCATCTTCATCCTTGTCCAACTCATGTTCCGCGATGTATTGTTCTGCACGCTCAAATGTATCAAGCACAGTCAAAAACTCGCAAAGAGCTTCATCTAAAATTGACTCTGCTCTCTTGTTGGCTTTCTCACATTCAGATTGCAGTTCCAAATTTTTCCTTGCTAACTCCGATAATTTTTCGTTAATAGCAGATTTAATATCGTTGCCCATTATTTAAGAGAATTATATTTATTGACATTTATTTTGGAGAGGTCTGTCTCCTTGCTCTTTACACGTGAAGAAAGGGGAGCCAATGGTCCCTGATCCAACACGGGGAAAGTGAAATCCGCCGCTAAACGACTTGAAGGCTTGCGCAAAATTGTTTGTGCCTCCGTAATTTCCTTCATCGAGTACTTCCTCGTTCTCAAGGCTTGTGCTTGTGCCCTCACAATTTGAGATGGAGTTGCATCCAAAGGCAATCCTAAAACTTTATACGGATTTTTCATATCACTCAATCAATTATAAGAATAAATTATCAAAACCTTTTAGACCAAGTCCGGTACTAACAGACCCAGCCGGAGCAAGCTTTTTCATATAGTCAAGACCCGCTTTTAATGCAAGACCTTTATTATTCAACGAACGAGTTGGCAATGAGGTACCAGAAAGAAGTAGCTTGTTTTCAATATCAAGTTTGCTCCAAATCCCATTGTACTGCTTGGCTATTTCTTTCGCGTGCAATAAAAACTTTTGGCTTCTATTGGCAGCAATCCTATCCAGCAGTGACTCAACGCTAGACCGGCCATAGGCGTCACTTATGATATATTCATGAATGCATCTTATACATAAGGCCACCAGAACACCACAAACTATATCATTGGTGTTGTCCTGGCGATACAACTCATAGGCTTGCTCCAGAGCCTGCTTCGCGGAAATCTTTTCGCTCTTTAAGTTTGCTGCAATTCCGCCAACCTTTGCCGTAACTATCGCGGATGAGAATGTATTCCCTGTGCCGGAAAGAATTGTATTTAGAGTGCTCTTGTCACTTGAAGTACCGCCAGTCTCACACTTTTCTGCCAACTGCTGAAGAACTCCTTCAAGATTCTCCTTAACCTGTATATTAGAAGGCGTCAACTGGTACAATTTGTACAAATACTCTGCGCCGACACGCAACTCCATTGTTTTGGCATTAAGTCTTCTAACTACTTGACCGTTCACATACTGCGTACAAGCGAAAGATATATTGTTGTCTCTCATCCGTGTGCAAACATCAAAGAACAAATCCAAAAATCGTCTATACTCCATTTCGTCTTTCACTGCTTTAGAAATGGTATTTACTACTTTAGATTTAAGTTCCGAGAATAATTTATCAAACTCCCGTATAGATGATACGTATGAACTTGAGAATGCCGAAGACAAAGAGTTCGCATTCAATTCATCCAACGCTTTGATACAAGCGTTAAGATAGTCTATGGCCATAGCATATTTCGTGTAAACTTGACCGGTAAACCCATATTTTACGCCAAGTTCATAGATTTGCTCGTGATTGCCATAGTCTTTTTCTAAATCTACGGCAAAACTATCTGCAATAGCATCCCTTAGTTCCTTAAAGTCTTTCGATAAATATGGGGCAACTATTGTGCACTTCTGGTCAAGACGTAAATCAACTAAAGATTCTACTGCGGATTTCTCCTCTTGAAAAAATGCCTCTGATGAGGGATAGTTTTCACGTAGTGTTAACTCTAGTCTATTCAGCAAACTCAACTGTATGTCCCTAATGGAAATGATTTGATTCTCAATAGGGTCATCGTAACATATGTTGTCTGGCAACTCATCAAAGTCGGCGTCACCAAGACTATCCCGCAAGGTAAACCTATATTCGTCATCCCATTCTGTATAATCAAGAGATTTTACGAATAGACGATCTGTAAACACGGCTGTAACAAATATAGAAATAGCTCGCTTGAGTTCCACACCATTAACCGAATTTGATTCGATCATTCGAAGTGCCGCTATTGCAATATTTCTAAAGGCATTATCGTCCTTGGTAACATAATTAGAACTTGTTTTACGGAGCCAATCGTAAACTTCCCTATATTTTTCCTCATCAAATAACGCTCCTAAAATATAAGTTCTGATCTTCTCCTTGTAACCATCAAACTTTGATTCCGTATCAGGAAGATACTTTGAGATTTTTTCTTTGTACGCATCGACCTCTGCTAAAAATGATTCTGCATCAACGGATGACATCTTTTTGTCCCTAAGCAGAGAGAGTTTTTCGTTAAACTCTTTTAAGTCTAACTCTGCTCGCTTTGCGAAGATGCTCATGCAAAAATCGAGAAGCTCTTTTTCATTAGGGATATACGATCGAATAATATCGATAGCCTCTGCCGGACGAGTCTGCTCCAACAAATAATACGCATACCTATAAGCCAGATCTTCTTCTATTCCTGATGTTCCGACTTGTCGACTTAGTGTTTTCTTGATAGCCTCCTCGACAGAACTATCCATTAAACCTGCTTTTAATCGGCAAATCAAAGACCTACGTTCTGCCTTGACTATAGAAACCATAATCCGCATTTCAGTAGTACTCGGATGAACATCTGCGTCATGCTCTAACCAAGACAAGGGAAGAGGCTCACAACTATTTGCCTCGTCGATTATGGCAGCATACTGTTCAATAGCCTTAGTGTAGTCTCCTTCTGACTCCAAATCAGTTGCTATTGTCCATATATACTGGATAGCATGCTTGATTAGATTCGTGAAAGTTTTCTCGTAAACTATTGGACAATATCCTGCAACATCTGCCGTGACTTGATGTAAAGACAATATAGCCTTTTCACAAGGCTGAGACTTCGATTTTTCTATAACTGCATCAATATGCGATTCCCATAGTTCATAATACAGAGGATTAGTTATTAAGGCTACCTTGGGAACCTTAGAAATCACATGTTCAAGCGACTCTTTTTGGTATTTAATTTTTTGCACCAATGTAGACTCGCTATTGAAACCACGATTTCTCAACTGAAGATACAACTGGATCCATTGTTCTTTGTATGGCTCAATGCGTTCACATATAGAGAATGCATCATCTTCGTCCACCTCGAACAATTTATTGGCAGTTTCAACTAACTCGGAAAGAGTTTTTTCTATACTAGCTCCAAATGATTCCAGTAAATTATGCTGTTCGTTAAGAGACAATACCTCAAACAATTCTTTCTTCTTTGCTTTGTTCCCCTTTGACGACAATGCTTTAGCTAAATGAATCTCTGCTAAGATAGTATATGCTTCTTCATCTAAAGAAGTCATACTATTGGCTTCAGACAAAGCTATCTCGTATTCTCCCTGTCCATTGAGAACACGAATAATCCTTTTCTTTAAGTTAAGAAAAATTGATTGAGAAGGTAAAATACCCACAGCTCGATTTACAAGACCTAATGCGTCTTTCGCGTTAGAGGATAGTTTCTCTTCGGTAAGTGACTGAACTTGTCCTACATAATATGATTGAACGTCAATGTTATTGGCAATCAAACTCTCCAAGATATCTAGTGTGAACTCTTGATTAGGTAGTTTTACAAGACTGTCGCAGAACAACGAAACCAGACTCTTAGTACCTAAATACTTATCATAATGAGCGGAGATATGTTTTGCAAACAACTCCGATTTCTCATAGTCAACAGCAACAAGAACCGTGAAGTAGCGACCGGATGGGCAGACACCCCAATATTGCTCTAAAAGCGCTACATCTGCTTTCCTTTTAACCTTATTAGAAGCAATATCAACGAACCAATCAGTATACTCTTTAACATACTGAACAAAGGGAGCCAATGTGTCAACGACACTATCTGAGTCAGTGTTTGCTATAATAACAGACTTCAACTCCCCTAAATCCAGGGATGACTTCTTCGACTGAACTATAGTGTACGCCTTCTGAATATACAAAGAACGGAATCGTGCCTCGTCCTTCAAAAGGCTACAAATAGGAACAGATTTTTCTGGACTGACAGATGCGGCTAACTCATAAATCTTATCAATAACTGAATCATGAGATTCCTGCTGAAGTTTAACCGACTTAACAAAACCTAGCAGTTGATTTACCTCGTCAGCATTACACCTTGGGGCAAGTTCCCCAAATCGGTGCATGCAACGGTCAAAATTAAATTCCTCATCATCCGATAAATACTCTCCAGCGATATTGTCATACTGCACGCACTTCACAAATGAAGATTGACCTTCAGCCCTTTTCGATAATTCCCAGAGTTTCTTCGAAGTCTTTTTGTTAATATTCTTATCACTGCAAAATGCCAGAAGAGACTTGACGGAAAGGATTTCGCTATCTTTGCCCTCTACTATCAATACAGAACACTCAATAATCTTCTGTTCATACGCCTTTTCGTGCTTGACAATCGGGAGAAGCAAAGTTATGATTCTACTAAACCTCCTTTGAGTAAACAATTCAGAGACAAATGTCTCAATATCCTCACTTGACGAATAACCAGAGGCAAACTGCAACAAGTTTGCATAGTCAGGACCATATACATTTTTTGCTTGCGAATTTGAAAAACACAACCATGCATGGTACTGATTCCTGCGTTCAATAAACCCTTGCTGCTTAACAAAATATGAATGAACAGCATCAATCAAACTGACCGCATCTTCATATGCTTTTCTGCTAAAGCATGCCTCCGATTCTTTATTTATAGAAGATGTGAAAGCGCTTAAAATCGACTGATATTCAGATGAATTTGCCTCAACTAAATACTCCTTCATGCCCTCAATTGCTTTTAAGTTTTGAAGCATTAACGAGCAAGAAGTCGAATTCCCGACAAGCATTCGGGAGTAATGGACAACAGCCATCGGTTGCTTCCCTAAAAGCGATTTGTAAACTGTAGAAGCACCATTATAGTCCTTTTCTTCTACCAATTTATCTGCCTTCTGCAGACGATGGTCATAATGAGTATTTTTGATCCAACTAATTAAACCCATGGTTTTGCTACTTTATGATAAGCGTATCTCCAACATTCAAAACGTCATGTAGTGACATATTATTATCTTCTGCAATCGCAGATGCTTTTGTGCCAGTACCAAACATGCGCTGACTAATGCGCCAGAAACTATCTCCCTTCCTTACAATGTAATTAAAACCACTAGCGGAGGGAGATTCCTGGGTCTTCAAACCTGAGAGCTCAGAATTTAATGTTTTTATTGAATCCTGCAAGGCAATATAATCGTTATCTACAGAACTCCCATTCCCAGACTTCCCGCAAACCAAAATGACAGCAAGCACAACAGCCGCAATAAATGCAGCTATTGTACTTGCAACCCAAACTACGTGAACTTTCTTGTCGGGAATCTTATCGACTACCCGATAAATACTTAAATCACTACCACATTGTGGGCATACCACATCTTCCTTGTGATAATTTGGAATACCCTTTTTACCACATATAGGGCAAACGTTACTTTCTGCCATCTTATTCTCCAATTCCAGTTGTACCTCCTGTTAGTGCGTCAGGCTTAAGACCCTCAAGCAGAGACTCGTTAGCCGAAAGCAAATCACGTGCTTTATCAACATCCCCTGCGTTCAATGCAGCCATGAACTGATTAAAGACAACCAAGGCTTTGTTAGCGTTAACAGGATTGTCGCTACTATGACCAGCTATATTGAACAAGAAGCCGTGTGTGAACAAACTATACTTTTCTGTAAGTCCTTCAAGTTTACCAAGTGCTTCATTTTTAGCCATAGGAGTTGCTGCACTTTCTACTTTCGCCAATTCAGAACGCATGGCATTCTTATCCTCATCCCGCATAAACCGACCGAAATTCTCCAACTGAATTTTGGCAATAACAGCGTACACACTCTTTTCGCTATCTTTAGTTTGAGCAACTGTGACAGCTGTATCTAACTTATGCTCTATATCTTGCCAATCTCGACTTTCCGGAGATAGACCTCCAGCAGAAATCAGTTCAATCGTTTTTTGCAATTTCTCCATGTACTCGCTCTTCTTAATATCGCTGATACTAGAATCGCCCATAATTCTATCAAAGTTCGCAGAAATAGAATCCAAACAGTGTTGGTCCAGGCTACCACGGCCAAGTACTATGTTAGTAGTCTTGCCGGTAGCAGCGACACGAACTTTGACATCCATTGTCTCATTTGCGTTCAATCTGAATGTAAATTGGAGCTCACTATGTACTGGTAGACTCTCCGGAATAGTGAAGAATCCAGTGGATAACTTATCCATCTTCCCGTCTTCAGCGTCACTGAATAGTTTAACACCAATTATCTTCTGATTATCTACGATAGTGTAGAACTTACGGCTAACTTCGTTTGGCAGCACCTCGTTTTCATCAATAATCATCGTGTATTTTACATTATCAGCATCGTCTGCTGTCTGAATAAAATACTTGTGCTTTGTGGTGATGCTGACCTGTACTTTACCTTCCTGCAAGTCTTGCTCGGAAACTACTTCTGACATTAGCGCATGACAATGCGGGCACTCATCAACACCCACAGGCACTAACTTTCCGCAATGTGGGCATTCACTCTCTGTTCCCATTGAATGAGATAGTATTGCTGCGCC
>CACYEC010000321.1 GCA_902773225.1 uncultured Bacteroidales bacterium | reverse complement strand
TCATTTTCTTCCTTATCCTCGATGGTTTCTGATTCCAGGGTTTGTGCTGTCTCGGTGTTCACTTGTTCTTTTTGTTCTTTTTGCTTTTTTTTGCAACCTGCGAGGATGCAAGTCAACATGATGATGCTCATGAGGGCCAAAACTGTCTTTTTCATTGCGATTTTGTTTTTAGTGATTAATCAGTTACAAATTTAGGTATAATTCGGGATTTATGCGTCATTTGGGTAAAGATTTTCACAAAGCTAACCTATCCATAGCCTTTCGTGACAATGTTCAGCAAGCAAAATGATAAGAAAATTGGTTAGGAATATTGGAGGAAAAAGATTGAGAATCGTTATTTTGAATCACTTATGTTTGGCAATCTGTTCTGAAAGTCGTAATTTTGTCAGACAAAATCAATAGATGGCTCGTTGTATTCTTTTTTATCGTGGTATTTGCTCAGGAACTATAACTTAACTATTTGATATATGGGTATTAAGACTACATTATTCACAGTCGCCCTTGTGGCTTGCTCGTTACCACTGTCGGCTCAGAACACCCCAATCGCTCAGATGGAACACCTTGACCGTGGAGTAGTGGCATTGCCTTCATCGTCTTCGGGCATTTTTGTCAGTTGGCGCTACCTCGGTACGGACGATGACGTGCACACCACCTTTGATGTACTTTCCAACGGACTTGTTGTAGGCAAGAACATCAGCAAGGCTACATCCTATCAACACGCGGGAGGCAAACAAGGCAACCTGTACCAAGTGGTGACCAAGGTGGATGGGGTGCCTGTTGACACCTCTAAAGCGGTGACTCCTTGGAAACAAGTTTATCTTCCGTTGAAGCTCAACCGTCCTGCAGGCGGCACCCTCGACGGAACATCCTACACCTACTCACCCAACGACATGAGTGTTGGCGACGTGGATGGTGACGGACAATATGAACTGTTTGTGAAATGGGATTCCTCCAATGCCAAGGACAATTCGCAGAGCGGTGTCACGGGCAACGTGATTATTGACTGCTACAAACTTGACGGCACCCAACTGTGGCGTGTGGATTTGGGGCGCAACATCCGCGCTGGCGCCCATTACACCCAGTATCTCGTCTATGATTTCGATGGTGACGGCCAAGCTGAGATGATGTGCAAGACCGCTCCCGGAAGTAAGGACGGCGCAGGTGCATACGTCAACCAAGCCGCTACCGACTCCAAGATCAAGGCTGGCGACAACAGTAAGAGTTGGGTGGTCGGCGGTGGACGCATCAATGGCGGCCATGAGTATCTCACCGTGTTTGAAGGCTTGACAGGCAAAGCCATCCACACCATCGCCTACAATCCCACTCGCAATGCCTCATCAGGATTGAGCGAGGCTGCAGGTACGTTCAATTGGGATGACCGTAGCGGTAAAAACGACAAAGGTGACTATGGCAACCGTGGTGAGCGTTATCTCGCCTGTGTGGCAGCGCTCGACGGCCCTGACGGAACTGCATCCGGTGTTTTCGGACGTGGTTACTATACTTTCGCTTACCTTTGGGCAGTCGATTTCGATGGCAAGCAACTCAAGCCACGTTGGCTTCACAAGTCGGGTTCCAGAACCACCTACAGCGTGGTCAATTACCAGACCAGCGCCTCAGGGAGTACTAAGAGTTACACACCAGGAAAATCCACATCAGGAGGTGGCTCCAACACTCTTTACGCCAACGGCAACCACAACATCTCCGTAGCCGATGTGGATGGTGATGGCAAGGACGAGATTATCTATGGCTCGGCCGCAGTCGATGATGACGGCAAACTGCTCTATGCTGTTGGATTCGGTCATGGCGACGCTATGCATCTGGGAGACCTCAACCCTGAGCGACCAGGTCTGGAAGTCTTCGATGTGCATGAGGAAAAAGGCACTTACTCGTGGGACCTCCACGACGCGGCAACTGGACAGGTGCTCATCAAGGGAGGCAACAGCGGAGTGGACAACGGGCGCGGCATAGCGGCGCAACTCGATGCCAACCATTATGGATGTTACTTCAGCTCCGCCGACCAAAGAGACCAACGCAGTGCCGTCACAGGAAAAGTGATGTC
>CACYEC010000320.1 GCA_902773225.1 uncultured Bacteroidales bacterium | reverse complement strand
TATTCTGCCAACATCATGTACAACGATGTGGCTGGAGTCATGAAGAAGTCGGGAAGAAGCACCATCAGCGGAAACATCAACCTCTCTTACAGATACAAGCAGTGGATGTTCCGTAATTCACTGTCTGTCACTGGCAACAAGGCCGACGACAGCCCCTATGGCTCTTTCTCCGACTATGTCAGCGTCAACCCTTATTTCGCACCTGAAGACGACTACGGAAACACCATCAAGGTGCTGGGCACTTACACTTCACCTGGAGCTAACGGCAGTACAACTACTTACTACAACCCGCTCTACAACGCCACCATCGGAACCAAGAACTTCTCTAAATATACCGAAGTGGTCGAGAACTTCTACCTCGAATACAGGCCCACTGACGACCTCCGATTCACTGCACGACTGGGATACACTCACCAAAACGACAAGCGCGAGGACTTCTATCCCGGCGACCACACTCGATTCACAACTTGGACGGGCGACAGATATTTCCAGAGAGGAAGTTATTCTATCACGAACGGAGAGTCCGACCGACTCTCTATCGACCTCACAGGACACTACAACCACCAGTGGGGAAAGCATTTGCTGCTTTCCAACATCGCTTACTCGCTGCAAAATGCAAGCAGCAATTCCGAAGGTATGACTGCATGGGGATTCCTCAACAACCATGTTGACTATATCACATTCGCCAAACAGTACGCCGAAGGAGGAACACCCTCGGGCGCCGAGAGCAGGACACGCTCATTGGGCTTCACAGGTGCAGCCAACTACTCCTACGATGAACGCTATCTCTTGGACATGAGCATCCGATTCAATGGCTCATCCGTCTTTGGTAGCGACAACAGATGGGGTACCTTCTGGAGCTTGGGTGGAGGATGGAACCTCCATAAGGAGAACTTCATGGACGATGCCGACTGGCTGACACTCTGCAAGTTCCGTGTGACCTACGGACTCACTGGTAACCAGAATTTCTCACCCTACCAGGCGAAGGCTACTTACAAGTTCTACGACAATATCATCTACGACAACATCTCGGGTGCCTACCTCATGGGAATGCCCAACTCCAATCTGAAATGGCAGCAGACGGGCGACTTCACCGTCGGACTCGACCTCGGACTGTGGAAGAAGGTCAACCTCAGATTCGATTACTACGACAGCCGCACACACGACGCGCTCATCGCTATGTCCATACCTCCATCCACAGGTTTCACATCTTACATGGAGAACCTCGGAAACGTGCAGAACAAAGGTATCGAAGCCACTGCCAACTGGCGATTCTACCAAAAGGGACAGTCGTTTATGAGCCTGTCGGGAAGCATCGCCCACAATGTGAATAAGGTGACGAAAATCAACGACGCACTCAGCACCTTCAATCGTGAGCAGGATGCCGAAAACACCACTTCGCCCATCATCCGTTATGAGGAGGGACAGAGCATGACCGCCATCTGGGCTGTCAAGAGCCTCGGCATCGACCCTGCCACCGGACGTGAGATGTTCCTCAAGAAAGACGGCACCACAACTTACAACTATACCACTGATGACTATATCATCGCTGGCGACTCCAATCCTAAAGTGCACGGCACATTCGGCTTCAACGGAGAGTACAAAGGCATCGGATTGAGCCTCCTGTTCAACTACCAACTTGGTGGCGACTACTACAACCAGACACTGGTCGATAGGGTGGAGAACGTGAATATAGCCAACAACGTCGACCGACGCGTTTTCAGCGACACTTGGAACCAGGTGGGCGACATCGCGCTCTACAAGCACATCTCAAGCACACCGACTGTGACGTACGCTTCCACTCGTTTCATACAGCGCAACAATATGCTCGACCTCTCGAGCCTTTCTGCTTACTACGACTTCAAGTACTGCACATGGCTACACAAGGCTAAACTCGAGAGACTTAGACTCACCTTCTACATCAATGATGTCTTCCACCTCTCAACTGTGAAAGCCGAACGAGGACTGAACTACCCATACGCACGGACGTTCTCCTTCTCCCTCACTGCCACTCTATAATTGACCATTGGCCAATGAGTGAAAAAGAAATAAAGATTGAATTTGCAAGTTTTTTTAGATATTATCACAAGATGATGAAAAACTATAAATATATACTTGTCCTGCCGCTGCTGACCATCCTCATCAGCAGTTGCAACGACTGGCTCGATGTGCAACCTCGTTCACAGGTGGAAGACACTGAACTCTTCAATACCGAAAGTGGATATAAGGAGGCACTTGCTGGAGTCTATTCATCAATGCTCTCCTCCAGCACCTATGGCAAGGAGATGACCTATGGCTTCATCGATGTGCTGGCGCATGAATGGGACTTCTACTACGCATCCCAGTACGACGACGCCACTGCATTTGACTATGATGCCGCTTTCCCCACCAACTATATTCGTGGCATCTGGTCCAACAGCTACAGCGGAATCGCCAACGTCAACAACCTCTTGGCGCATATCGATGAAAAGCCTTCGCTATTCTCGGCTGGCAACCACGATGTCATCAAGGGCGAGGCACTGGCGCTACGCGCGTTCCTGCATTTCGACCTCCTGCGCTGCTTTGGAGTGAGCTATGCCGTCAATCCCGACCAACCTTCTATCCCTTACAGCACTGCGCTCAGCTATCGTGTATTCCCTCAGCTGAAGGTCAGGGAAGTGGCACAGGCTGTTGTCGACGACCTACTTGAAGCCGAAGCCTTGCTCAAGGCGGCTGACCCCATCGTCACAGGCAGGGAAATCAACGAGAGCATCGACAACGGATACCTACTCAACCGACAGCTGCACCTCAACTATTACGCCGTGAAAGCCATTCTGGCACGCGTGTATATGTGGATGGGAAAGTACAACGAGGCTCTTGATGCTGCTGACGAGGTCATCAATAGCGGACAGTTCGAGTGGGCAACTGTCGCCAACCTACAAGCTGGATACGACCGCTGTATGGCTACTGAACACCTCTTCGCGCTCAACAACCTCACGCTCAAAGCCGATGTCGCCAATAACTATTTCTCCGACGACTCACCATACAGCTTCGCCGTGACGCGCGACCGTCTGCTCGACTATTTCGACAACGCCACACAGGACTACCGGTTCACATTCCTTTTCAAGGCGGGCTCGGCCACTCATGCCAACAACCGCTACTTGATGAAGTATGACGAGCCAAGTGGAACAAACTCCTACTACAACTTTAAGATGCCGCTCGTCAGACTGCCGGAAATGTTCCTCATACGAAGCGAGGTGGAGTACAGAAATGGCGACTCCGATGCCGCAAGGGCTTCACTCAACCAGTTGCGCATAGCACGAAACCTCCCACCACTCGACGAGCTGCCCGAGGACTACTACTTGGAACTCATACGTGAGTACAGACGGGAGTTCCTCGCTGAAGGACAACTCTTCTTCCTCTACAAACGACTCAACCGCCAAACCATACTCTATGCCGATGTGGACGCCGTGGCGGAGAAAGTGTATACGTTCCCTTTACCTATCACCGAAACAGAATCAGCACAACGTGAAAACAATAAGTAAAAACATCATTTTGACAGCCCTCGCTACCATGATGCTAATGGGCTGCGACAAGGAAGAGGTCTCTACATACGACACTTCCCGTACTGGACTCGATATCTGGGTCGGAAATGCTGCCGCCGTCTATGAGAGCGTCACCTATAACTACTCCTATGCCTACGAGGAGGGAAGCGTCACTTTCAACGCGCAAATCAGCGGTATGCCTGCCGACCACGACCGCACTTTCCGATTGGAGCCTTTCGGAGGTGACTCCGCACTCATGGCTTCTACCATACGAACCGAGGAATACGTCATTCCGGCTGGAAGCATTGGAGGAACTTACCAAGTGCATTTCAACTCACAGAAACTCTCCAGCCCTGACTTGTTCACTAAGAAGGACGGACGTATCTCTTTCCGTGTGGCTGCCAACGATGAATTTGTCATAGGCACCGAGAACCGACAACAGTTCACCGTAGTTCTCAAAAACTACCTTGCCAAACCTGACAACTGGGATTCCGCCAACTACCCTCGTGTGGCACTGTCGAAGTATTTTGGCAATTACAGCCGAGTGAAATACCAGTTCATGATTGAGATTCTCGGATTAATCGACTTCGAAATCAACTACAACACACAGACATCCTACGACCCTGATCTTAACGTGGTGTCGGCTGTCTATGCTGTCTATCTCCAGCAAGTGATGCAGAAAGCTCTCGCAGACTACAATGCCTCGCACGACACACCACTGACCGATGAATATGGCAACCCAGTGATTTTCTGAACATTAGATACAATATGATAATGAAATCAAATAACATACAAACAACCCGTCTGCCACGGCAATTCGCCTGGATGGCAGTGATGGCGGTCGCTTTGGTCATGGCTTCATGCTACGAGGACAAGGGCAATTACGACTATACCGAACTAGAAAAGGTCAGCATCGACACCACTGATGTGGGTATGCAGACTCAATATGCCATTATGCGATTCGACACGCTCGAACTCTCACCAAGGGTCTTCTTCCAAGGACAAGAGGTTATCGACGAAAGCCAAGCTCCACTCGACTACCTTTGGACCATCTTCAGTGCCACAACTGGTGTAGGGGCTAATGGAGTCATCGACACACTGGGATTCGAACGGCACCTCAGAGCGCCCATCACACGCACCGGAGGTAACTACTATGTACAACTGGTGGTGAAGAACCGAAACGACGGAGTAAGGCAGTTCTTCCGTGTGCCTGTGTCTGTCAGCGAGGTCTTCGATGGAGGATGGATGGTCTTCTACGAAAGGGCTGACCAACCAGGATACTCCGACGTTGCGCTCATCTACAACCCGTGGACAAAACTCAATGTCAACTACAACCGTCAATACATCAACCTCTACGAAACCACCAACGGCGAACTGCTCCAAGGGCATCCCATTCGTTGTCTCGACATCGCGGTGTCGCTCGCTTCGGGAAACAACTACGTCGGACTCTGTACCGACTACACTTTGGTGGGGGTGAGCGAGAACGGAATCGAAAAGGCTCTCGATTTCAACGACTTCTTCCATCAGGCTCCTTCTACCATGAAACCCACATGGTATGGAGAACATGGCTCGGGAGTGATGTCAGGACAGAGTTCCGAGGTGCTCATCAACGACAACCATATCTACACCAACACCTATTCCTTCAGTGCGACTGAAGGACGTTCAACCCGTTTCGGAGTGCCTAAGTTCGACGATGGCATCGGACAACTCGCCGCATGGAACGCCGAAGTGCCACAAACCCTCTACTATGGCATCGTGGTTTACGACCAGACCTACCACTGTTTCCGATATGCTGGATATAATTCTGTGCAACTTGAACAGTTCGCACCACAAGACCTGAGCGTGGCGGCTTTCGACATCAACAACACGGGCATGACGCTCGTCATGGCCGACTGGGGAAAGGGAACCAGCCAGGGAGTGGGACTGAGACCATACGACTACATCATCATGGAGAAAGAAGGACAACGCTTTCTCGCACTCACCAACTTCTCTTCGTCCAACCCCGCCGACCCAAACATCGGAATCGGACTTTACCCCATGCAAGGACTGTGTCCCGACATCAACAACGCTACGACCATGGCTTCCAGCCATGTCGGAAACTTCATCTACTACGGCGCTGGGCAGACTCTCTACAACTTCGCCTACGACAGCACTTTGCCTGCTTCTGTAGCATGGACTGCTCCATCGCCTGACGAGACCATCACCTGCGTCCGCATCATGAAGTATTACCATGGCACCATCTATGGATACGGTATGGTACCACGGTCCGACAACCTCGTGCATATCGCAACATGGAACGAGAAAACTCAGCGCGGACATCTCTACCAATACCTCATCAACCCCGCCAGCGGCATCCTCGATACAACCAAGTCCTATGACTACGACATCCCTGGCAAGGTGAAGGACATGGCCTGGAAGTTCTCTATGCAATAACCCCCTTACATTCCTAAGGTCCTTAAGGCTCTTAAAGCCCCCAATTAATAAGAATATAAAAACTCAATAGCATTATGAATAAAATGAAACGTTTTTCCGCCCTCGCCGTCTGCTTCATGTGCATGATGGCACTGATGGCTCAAGGTATGAAGTTCGAACCCACAGGAACTACACTTGAAGAGGCTTCTGCCAAGGCAAAAGCTGAAAACAAACTCATCTTCCTCGACTGCTTCACCACATGGTGCGGTCCATGCAAGAAGATGGCGCGCGACGTGTTCCCACAGGACAAGGTGGGTGCATACATGAACCCAAAGTTCATCAACCTGCAAATCGACATGGAGGGTGAGTATGGCGCTCCTCTCGCCAAGAAACTGCAAATCACAGCTTATCCCACTTTCGTCATCTTCAATGCCGACGCACAGGAAATAGGACGTTTCCTCGGTTCAAGTGATGCCGATGGATTCATCAAGAACGTGGAGGAGAAGAGCAAGGATAACTCCTCATCCGATTTCCAGAAGCGTTTCAGCAACGGAGACCGCGACCCGCAGTTCCTCCTCGACTACCTGAAGTCACTCAACGCTTCCTACAAGGGTGATGAGGCCAACACAGTGGCTGAAGCATTGCTCGAAGGCAAAGAGGCTACTTTCGCTGCCGACAGCACTCTACGCATGGTCTTCATGCGCAGCGTTATCAACCCATTCGCGCCTTCATTCATCTATACAGTCAAGAATCCCGCCAGCCTCAAGGCGCAGATTGGCGACATGCCCGTGGAAATGAAAATCCAGAATGTTCTGAGCAACTACCAGCGACAAATCATCAATGAGGAGAACGGAACGGCTACTATCGACCAACCACAGTTCGACAAGTTTGTCGCCTTGCTCAAGGAACTCAACATCCCCAATGCCGACCACTACCGCCTCTCCACTCTCATCACCCTTTCGGAGAAGCAGAAGAACTTAGAAGCCTATCTCGGCTATATCCGTGAGTATCTTGCTAACAACAACCTTGATGCCGACGACATGCAACTCGCACGATGGGCAAAACCCTTCACACCTGAAACCGATGCCAAGTACCGCTCACAGATGAAGGAGATTCTCCTCCAGCGTCTGGCTGACATCAAGGCCGGTAAGCGACAGGCACAGACCACCGTCGGCAACATGCGTCTCTCTCGTCCCACCGACGACCTCCTACGCATGATCATCGATGCCATGGACGGCAAGATGCCCCAGCATTAATCATCTCATCCCGATTCCCTATCCTCGTTATAACGAAATACCGTTATCCCGAAATAACGGAATCCCGCCCCTCGTTTTAACGTTTATACGTTTAATCGTTATAGGTAGCTTCTAAAAATCGCTTGCGATTTGTTCGATAATTCCATAAAATTCTTAATATCAGCAGAATAATAATTCGATAATTCAATAATTCGTGATAAATAGAATATCCCTATAATGAAAAAACAAAGAAATAGCCGCCCACATGTGGGTGGCTATTTCTATCTTATGTATGGCCTTTGGCCGTGCACTTACTTCACATACACCTTCTTCACGCTATTGCCGCTCTTGACAATATTGATGCCCTTTCTGAGTGCTGGCAGGCGTACACCATTCAAGTCGTAGATGGCTTCCTCGCCATTATCATTGCTGACAACCTTGTTGACGCCTGAGATGAACTCCTCGTAAGCCTCCTGGCTCACAAAGTGCATGGTGGCGTTGAGTTGAACGCTCTTCTGATTGGCAATGAAGATGAAGCTGGCCTTGTAGTCCTGACCCTCGTTCACGCGGTAGCTGCGTCTGTACTGAGTGACGTTGCCTTCACCATCGTCCCAATCCCAAATGACAGAGTTGTATGTGGTTTCGGGTGCGAAGCGACGGTTCACACTGCCGATGACACCACCACCTATCTCCTCTTCCTCGTTGGGGTCATACTCTCTCCAGTAGTCGTAGAAGTAGTACTTCACCGTGTCGCAAGTTTCATTGAGTTGCATGCCATATACAGCGGGATAGGCGTTATGACCATTGTATGAATCCCAACCACCGCCCCATGTGGTGAATCCACCGTCGGCATCGTGCCAACCGTAGTAGTAGTCCATGTAGTGCTCGTTGTAGGAACCATTGGGGTTCAGACCATAAACCCTAACCTCGTCCATGGAGGAAGCACCGAGGGGGGTAAGGATGGAAGCGGGATCTACGTATGAGTAGGTGACCCACCATTCCTGGTCGGTGATGCTCAGCGACATGATGCCTTCCACTTCAATAGTCTCCACCAGTTCAGGACCCTTGATGGAGAACGAAATCTGGTATGAGTCGGAGTTGCTGAACAGCGTGTCGGTCGTGAAGGTGGCGAGATTGACTTGAGCCACAACAGCGCCTGTGGTCACAATCTTGTACTTGTGACCCTCAGCGAAGTCATAGTCGTCGAAGAATACGTCTGTGCTTGCGCGAGCTGATGCAAATTCCTGTATGGGTTCAGTAGCGTCGTCGATGTAGAGGTCGTAGGCGACGGCGACCATGTGGAGGGGGGTAAGCACATAGTTAGCGGGATTAGGGTAGGAGAGTGTTAGTTGGGCACCGTTGAATTCATCGATATTCTCAAACACTGTACCGTCTTCAATGCTCCATGTGGCGGTTCCCCACTCAAATGTCTGGGCATTGGCACTAACCACGCTTGCCAATGCAATGAAAAATGTAAGTAAATGTTTTCTCATAAGCTATATATTTAAAATGTTGATAAATAATCGTTGCAAATTTACGCATAAAATCCCATTCATATATGATATTTGCTTAAAAATACCATAAATAAGTGATAAATTGCTATTCAAGTGATGATTTTCTCGTTATTCCGTTATTCCGTTTTCTCGTTTCCCCGTTTATTCGTTTATCCGTTTATCCGTTAATCTTCCCTTCCCCCAATGAAAAGCAAAAAAGCCCCCGACATCTGTCGGGAGCCTTTCTGATTTGTGAAAGTGGGGCTTCGATTACTTAGCGTACATAGCAACGATTGCCTCGTAGAGCTCCTGCTTGCCAGAAGTCTGCTTGGGCTCGTTCACCTTCTTGCC
>CACYEC010000319.1 GCA_902773225.1 uncultured Bacteroidales bacterium | reverse complement strand
TCAACGGTCTCCTGTATATCGCCATACATATCCTCGGTCTGCGCCTTATAGAACACGGTGGCCGTCACGCCCTCCAGGCGGTTGCTCAGTACACCTTCGTAGACGAAGCCAGAGGGGTCGAGGATAGGCTGAACGGGAGGAATGGGCTTTGGAGGGGGAGGCGGTGGGGGAGTAAGACATTTTTTGCCAGGACAACATTCCTTTTCTGCCTTATTGCGCATTTCTTGTCTTTTGCGCTTAGAATATTCTTGTTGTTTTGGTATTAGATAATGTTTCATTCCAAAATTACACAATCCCAGAAGACCACTTTCCAAACTTAAACCAGGAATAAAAGCTGTTAATGCTGAAGCATTGGCAATAACTTTGCGGCATATTATCAGTAATTTTGCTTCTTCCAAATATTGTTTTCGCATTTTCTCAAGTTCATCGCGCCGATTCGGATTAGGGTCTTTTCCCATACATGCTTTACTAATATCATCTATTGTATCAAGCCATTCATTGGAATCTTCCTCTGCTTTAATTAACTCTGGTATCTCAGATCCCTGCTCCCATATTATCGACCCAATTTTTCGCAAGTCATGATTCCAAGCAGCTTTCGAAACTTTCCAAATAGTTTTCGTAATTTTCTTTAGTCCCGAAAAGGAAATAGCCTTGTGAATATTTATATTTGAACGCGTATCAATATGCCACTCAATGTTTGGGAGCGCCGACAGCACATAATGATATCGAACCACCTCAGGCAATAGCTCTGTTTGCTTTTTCATCGCAAGCATATGAAGGATGTCAACACCATTATACATGCAATCCAAATAAAAAGCAATAGAATCCAAGAATGCTAAATTTGAACTGTTCTCTGCAGGATACTCTACAATACCAGTAAAATCAATAATCATCTTTTCACCCGAAAGATTCTCACAATTGATAATACCACCAGCTCCGATAGTAAACTTTTTAGTCGATAAGCCATTAGCAAAGAATCTGGAAAAGAAGTGTACATATCGTGTCTCCAAATCACTATTATCCAACATATTATCATTGCTGAAAAATTTTACAAAAGGCGACTTCAATCCATCTGGAAGACTGAAAGAAGGAATCACAAGCCCCGTCCCAGTAAGCAATTCCAAGTCATCTATTTCTTCTATTGGCAACCCATTGACAATTTCCATCAATTCCTCCAAAGATTTTGCAGCATCTACACGTTGCATGAATTCTTGGTCTGGTTGTTCATCACTGATGCCCATCATCTCATTTTCCAAAGAGACAATGCTTCCTATTAGAGTATCGACATATTTTCTGTCAAAATTACTCTTGTCAAGTTCACTTTCCAATTCTGCATATAACTCCTCAAGAGTCATTTTCTGAACGTTACTATACTGCAGTTCATTGAGAATGTCATTAGCTTGCTCGTCCGTATACTCCTGGTCGAAGGCCATTGACGAGACGTAATCCACACTGACGCTGACGCTCACCGGCAGGTATCCCGGCGCGAACTCCTGAACGGCCACCCACCTGTTCAGATTGGTATCGTAGGAAGCCTTGAGCGAAGCGACGCCCTCGTCGCTGGTATAGACATGGATATAGACACTATTCACGGCACTGGGGTCATTGTTGCTGAGGTTGGCAACAAAGGTGATGGGCGTGGCGTGATAGAAGCTGTAGGAGCTGGGCGATGCCACTCCGGCTTTCAGGTTGTAGAACACACTGATGTTCTTTTTCATCCAGGCGTTGTAGAAGGTCATTGTCACGTCTAACGGCTCCACGGCCTCTCGGTCGTATGTGACGGTCTTGCTCTCCGTCTGCAACACCAGTCCGTTTGCTTCATGTATCTTGGCCGAAATGCGGTGCTCGGACAGGTTGTAGACATCAGTCAATGGGCAATTGACCTTCCACTGCCCATTCTTCAGAGCTTCCGTCTGGGCCACCAACGTGCCATTGTCGAACACCTCGACAGAGGCCTGCCTGGGTGCCTTTCCAGAGACAAGTACTGACTTCTGGCATGTTGACGATGGAACGGAAATAGTCATGCTGCTGGTCTGGAAATAGACGCTGCCCAGCGGCTGGGTCCGTTCTCCCTCATAGTCGAAGAGGACGGAGGTTGACAGTCTGTAGGTTCCTCCTGCTGTAGGAACGACACAGAGCCGTATGCGCTCCGACCGCTGTTCGCGCGTCAAGGGGACGATGACACGCCCTTCTTCGACGGTATAGGGTGAGGCTGCATTTCCGACAATGAGAGAATTGTCTATCAACTGACAGTTCTCGGGCAGATCCACTATGATATTGATGTTGTCGATGGCACTGTCGTATTGCTCCTTGAAGTAGGCACGACAGGAAAGGGTGACATATTGTCCCGTGGCGACGGAGAGCTTGTTCACCTGAACGTAGCTGTCACTGCTGGTATAGTTGAACAACGTCTCGTCGAACAGGGGGATTGTGGCAAAAGTCTGTGCGAGCGTTTCGCCGTCGGCCACTGCTACCTGTGCCTGAACATAGTCTGTTCCTTCTTTCATGCCGGTTTTGGCGAGGTCGCCCAAACGGAGCTGGTAGCCTCTCTGCTGGTTCTTTCCTATAGCCACCAGCGTGTAGGTACCGGCACTGAGGTGTGCGAATGTAGCTTTCTTGGCCGAATAGTCAGCATGACCGTGGAGGTTGCCGTCGCTGTCGTAGAGGAGCACCTCGTTCTCCGTGTTTGCACTTTGCTCGAACGACGACTCGATGCCGCCCAGCTCCTGCATGATTAGCCGGACTCGTGCCGTATCGTTGTCGGCAATGGTAAAGTCGGCAGATGCGGGCAGGTAATTGCCGCTCAGCTCGGTGACGGTCAGCGTCAGTCTGTCGCCGGCCTTCGCCTCTGACGGTATGATGATGTTCCGTCCCTGCACCACCATGTCCTCGACCTGACGGTCCAAGGATTTGTTGTACAGACTGTAGCCTATACTGCCTGTCACGGTGGGGAAGGTGGTCTCACTGCCTATAGCCTGTGTCCTCGTGTCGGCCACGACAACGATGCCGGTGACACGGTCCATGGTAAGGGTTCCCAGGTC
>CACYEC010000318.1 GCA_902773225.1 uncultured Bacteroidales bacterium | reverse complement strand
TTGGTTAGAATGTATAATCAGCAAAATGGTTTTTGGGGTGCGTTTTTTCGGAAAAATGATAGTGCCAGATATGTTGTGTGAGAAAAATACGAAAAAAAGACATGAATTGTACTTTTTTTGTGCTACTTTTGCCATGCCGTCACTAATCAACCATTGGGTGATTGTCTATATCAGAGGCATTAAGCGATGGGCGACCCTAGGGTCGAGGGGGTATATTCACTTGAGATCCGTGGGTGCATTGCGCTTCGCGCCAGGCACCCACGGTTACTAAGAGACGTCCCTTTCAGGGACATGTAGTCCATATCTGAGGCAACAAGCGATGGGCGACTTCCCTTAGAGGCTGACGCGGTGGGTATGCTTCTCGGGATATCGGGATAACGGGATAACGAATACTGAATATACCCCACCCCTACCCCTCCCCTTAGATGGGAGGAGAGTTGGATAGAGCATTGACTTGCAATGAGATAGACACCCCACCCCTACCCCTCCCCTTAGATGGGAGGGGAGTTTAAAAAACAAACGCTGCGGCTTCTGAGAGGCCGCAGCGTTTGATATGATTGCGTTCGTTTAGCAGATATGCTTATTGAACTGGACGGACGGTCTGTCCGAAGTAGCGGGCGTTGAGACTCCAGGCGATGTATGGCTTGTAGAAGTCGAACTCATAAGAGCGGCTGTTGCCATTATAAGGAAAGATCGTAGATGCCCAGTAGTTACCGCAAGTTCCTACGCGCTTGTATTCGCTTTGATAACGGCAGCCAGATGCTGGGATGAAGATGGTGTTGCCGTTTTGGCCAGTGAGCAATCTTCCTTTCACGCCATTGAGTTTTGTCCAAGTGTTAGTGGTGTACTCAAAGAGTTCGGTGATTTGGTCAATTGTCGGCATCTTCCAGTCGCCACCCCACATCACATGAGCCACGTCGTATTCTGTGCCGGCGATATCAGTACCGAGGTCATAGCAAGTTTCCTTAGAACCATCGCAGTAGAGGTAAGAACTCCAGTCATAATAATCCTTTTCCTCAGTTTCTCCCCATGCGTAGTATGAACCGTATCCCTCAGGAACAGTTGCACCGACGTTCATATTTGCCCACAAAGTACCAGAAGGCAGACCAAGGTCAACAGCCTCAAGACCTTCTGGAGTACCTGGCTGCACTTGATCATCGATGGTTGGGTCATATCCATCGTAGAGGTTGTCTTCCACACCATTAGCGAGGAAAGAGAAGTCCTCGGGGTTAGCCATCCAATCGGCCACCTCTGGGAATGCAAGGTTCAAGCGCACACGCTCTTTAGGCCATCTCCAGAAGAAGGTCTTAGCCAATCTTTCGCTGTAGAACTTGCCCACGACGAACACCTGTGGAACTGCACCGTACTCAGTGGAAGCAGTAATTTGACGCTGTCCCTGTACTCCGTCCACCTCAAGGACAAATGGTGCACCATTCTCATCGATGACGAAGTCCTGTGGAACCTCAATCTGGCATGAAACGAAAGGCACATTGTCAACACCAACGATACCATCCTTTGTTTTCCAGTTGGTGTTGATGATAGCAGTCTTGTCGTCGATGCCCATAGCCTCGTGGAGTTCAAGTCCGTTGAAGAGAGCCACAGTCTGTGTGCGTTCACCGTAATAATATAACTTCAGAGGCAACACAGCGCCCACAGCCATCAGTGTGACATTTGCCACGCCAGTACCAGTGACGTAATCAACCCTGATTACTGCATCGTTGAAGTCGAAGTCATCTGTTGAACCAAGGTCCTCGAAAGCGACGGTTACAGAGGTACCGTCAGCTGTAGGGGTATCCACGAAAGCACCCTCGGCAGTGTCGAACTTAGCAGTCACTCTACCGGATGCAGGAACCTTAGCAGATGCGATGCTGCGAGTATCCCCATCAACAGCCACGCAGTAAACGAACTCAGAGGCTTTGCTCATAGCGACTTTCACTGTGGAAGAAGCGGGATTGAGGTTTTCGAACTTACCGAGAAGTGAAGCCCCCTTAGTGTTTGGTCTGGCATCATAGACAAGGAGCGTGTAGTTTCCTTGTGCATTCTCCACTACGGCGTCAATAGTCACCGTTCTTTGTGTGTTGAAGTTCTGTGCAGGGTTCACGGTTCCGAACACTTTCTCGAAATTGGCATTGAAGTCAGTGATTTTGTCACTACTTACCGCATCGTCGTTGGCGCAACTGGAGAACAAGAGAATCCCCATCAGCACCGTCACGAATGAAAACAGTTTTTTCTTCATGATTGTCGTTGTTTATTAGGTTATTGATAATGTAATTATTCAACTCTTGATATCGATTTCAACTCTATTTATACATTTTACTTGCAAATGTACAAAAAAGCATCAAGTCACCTCGATTTGATGCGTTAAATTGTGTTAAATTATGTTTATTGCTATCATTGGAGGGTATCTACTCATCCTTTTGGCTATAATCCATAGCAGAGATGTCAAGCTTCGCGACCTTTGTTTTTCTACGGACTTATGTAATGGACATAAACGAGAAAACGAGGGTGCAGGGAGGGGAGTTGATGGAGCCTTTCACGTTAGGTGGGAGGGGAGTCGATGGAGCTTTTCGAACATTCGAGGGTGCAACACCCCACCCCGCCTTTCAGGCACCCCATTCCCGACGTTCCGTCACCTACCCATAGCCTTTCCCCTTAGATGGGAGGGGAGTTGCCTCAAGTTCAATTTCCCATGGTGAATCGGAAAGTAGTTCCGCTTATGATATCTTCATGGTCTATATAGTTCTTGTCGTAGGGCTCGCCGTTGCGTGTGATGCTTTTGACAAAGATGTTGTCAGGAGAAGCATTATCGGTTTCGATGCAGAACTGCCGCCCATTCTCCAGCGTGATGACCACACGGTCGAAAGAAGGACTCGCCAATTCATACCTCGAGGTACCTGGACAAACCGGGTAGAATCCCATGGCCGAGAAGATATACCATGCCGACATCTGCCCGGCATCGTCGTTCCCAGCCAGTCCTGAAGGAGTCTCAGCATACTCCGTTTTCATGATTTCACGAACCACCCGTTGTGTCTTCCACGCCTCGCCGGCATAATTGTACATATACGCCACCTGATGGCATGGTTCGTTGCCGTGCCAATAGTTCTGCTCACTGAACATCGAGTCGAGTTTCTGCACAAAACGTTCCTTTCCTCCCATGCATTCCATCAGGCCATTGGGGTCGTGGGGCACATACCAAGAATAATGGCATGGCGCTCCCTCTGTGATGAACGATGTCTTCACAAAGGCATTGTCATCGGCCATGAAACTGCCGTCGGCATATCTTCCCTGCACCCACCCCGTGCGTGGGTCGAAGACATGACGATAGTTCTGAGCCCGCTTGTCAAGCGTTTTAGCATCGTCGCCATGTCCGAGAGTCTTAGCCAGCACCGACAAGGCGAAATCATCGTAGGCATACTCCAAAGTGCGCGACACCTGTTCACGCTTGTGGAAAGCATCCGGCACACTGTCTTCAAGAGGTATGTATCCATAGTTCAGATATGACAGAAGCGCACGTCTTCCTTTCCCATCCTTGTAATCCCCGTCGGATGGGGAAACGAAGGCATTCTGCCGGAGTCCTTCGTATGCTTTCTCCACATCGAATCCTCTGACCCCCTTCATATATGCATCCGCCACGACCGATGCCACATGGTCACCTATCATCGCAGATGTGTAACTGTTCCAACAAGGGAATATGGGCATCCAACCGCCTTGACGGTACATATCGACCAACGACTGCATCATATCAGCCGACTTCTTGGGACTGAGGATATTGAGCAACGGGTGCATGGCTCGGTAGGTATCCCAGAGACTGAAGTCGCAGTAATGCACATGCCCCTCCCCCACTCTCTCCACCTTCATGGGCGAGTCGTTTGAGGCTGCGAACGAAGGATATGCGCCGTCCACATCCGAGAAGGTCCGTGGCAGAAACGAACAGCGGTACATCGAGCCGTAGAATTTCCGGATGGCCTCCTTGTCAACCGTCTCCACATGAATCTTGCCGAGTTGCCGTTCCCAAATAGATGTGATTTGCCTCCTCACGGCTTCAAAATCCCAATGCGGTATCTCCTCTTGCAAGTTCATCAAGGCATTGTCGGTGGACACGAACGAGGTGGCGGCTTTCACCAGCAAAGACTCACCCTGATTCATATCGAACGCCACGACGAGTCCTCGAGCCATCAGTTCAGTCTCGTTGTCAATCTCATGAAAATCCTCGCAACCGACAGGTTGCTTGTCGAAAGTCATCACGAGGTGTCCGCTGAATCCAGCCTCCTCCCCCCATCCCTGGTTAATGCGGTGGACGGGATTGGAGGCAAAAACCATCCTGTGCAGACTGTCGGAGTTCACCGTAGCCATGTCCTCGTCGCTATTGCAGTTCAGGACCAGATAGACGCGTCCTTCTTCCAATGCCGTAAAACGAAAGATGGCCGAACGGCTGAGTCCGGCCATCTCCATCTTGATTTTCTCCTCGGGCAGTGATACAGAGTAATAGGCAGGTGTGGCCGTCTCATCCTCATGGGAGAAAGGCGTAGCCAGTTTGCTGGGTGTCGGTGTTTTCCGCCTTACCGCCGATATGGTGAACGAGCCATAGTCCTGTGTGGCCCCTCCCACGAGCCAATGCGATGCGCGCAGTCCCTGTATCTTTGTATCACTATAATAATAAGGTGACACACCCTTACGTTCCGAAGCCCTTGTCTGAGGTGTCCAGAACGTCATGCCGTTGGGTTGGAGAACAGCAGGAAGCGTCTGTCCGTAGTTTTCCGTATTCTGTCCGAATTTGGATGCCGACTTCATAGCACTCTTGTCAGAGCCTGTCCGGGTATCGATGTCATCGACCTTGAGCGGCATTCCATCCACATTGAATCCCATCATCTCCATCTCGAGCGATGCCCAGATGAAGGGCGCCACCCCTTTAGCGTCATTGTCGCGTATAGGTTCGCTGATGTAATACCCGAATGAACCATCCCTGCGCTTGTTGTTCTCAGGCCCCAGTCCTGCCACAGAGCAGCAGTTCGACAAAGAGATGGTGCTGTCGCCATTGACATGGATGAACTGTTCGACTATGCCCCGATATGCCTTGATGCCAGAAGCACGGTATTGCTCGGCAATCCACCCCTTGCGCGCCGCCTTGAGCAACGAGTATGCGAACATGGAAGAACAGGTGGCCTCGAGGTAGTTGCGTGAGTCTTCCACATCCATGACCTGATACCAAAGCCCCGTCTTGGAGTCTTGGTGGCGCACCACTCCCTCCGACACCTTCCGAAGAAGTTCCAGCACTTCGTCTCGGCGTCTGTAGTTGTCGGGCAACACATCGAGCAACTCCACTATCGCCATCATCATCCATCCCTGTGCCCTGCCCCAAGTGTGGGCAGATTGCCCCGTCTGTTTGTCGGCCCAGAAGATGCTTCGCGTAGCGTCGCAGGCATGACGATAGAGGCCTGTCTGCGAGTCGTATGTCAATCGTGCCGTTTTGGTCAGTTGGTCCACAGCATCGTCGAGCACCAGCTGGCGCGCATTCCCTTTCAGGTTCTGCATGGCATACATCGTGTAGAAAGGGATTCCCATATAGAGTCCGTCGAGCCACACCTGATTGGGGTAAATCTTCTTATGCCACCAGATGCCGTCTGAGGTTCGTGGCATACTGTCGAGTTGCTGCATCAATGTCGCTCCCGCCCTGTTGTTCTTGTCCTCGTTCCACAGTTGGTTGGAGCGCAAGACATAGCGTCCCGTCCGGATGTTGTCGATATTCAAGTCTTTGAAATTATAATCACGAATGATGCCATCCTGCAGAATCATGGTGTCCGTGTATTCCTTGAGGTATGCCTTGATGTCGTCGCCACCATAACGCAGATAGGTGTCGAGCATTGACTCCAGTTCGATGCCCATCACATAACTCCATTTGGGACGTTTTGAAAAATCGAGGAGGTAACTTTTGGGCGAGCGCTTCATCTCCGACTTCACCATCCAGAGGCTGTAACGGTCGGCACATCCATCCAAGGCAAAGGTAGTTTTCTTGCCGTTGATGTAGAGATGGTGGAAACGGATATCTCGCACTTTTCCTGTGATGCTGTTGCCCCGTTCCACTCCGTCGAACCGGCAGTTGGTCAAGTTGATGTTATATACCTGCAGTGTGGTGTCAAGTCCGATGACAAGCACACCATAGCGCGACTTCTTGCAGTTGACATTCTCCAACCAGACATTTCGCACCGTAGGGATGAATCCTCTTGGCGCAGTCTCACGGCTCTCGTAATTGAGGTTGATTTTCAGCACGGCCTCTCGGCACTGCCCCACTTCCACATTCCTGACGAAGACGTTCTCCGTGACACCGCCGCGGCAAGTACTGGTCTTGATGCGGATGACTCGCTCCAAGTTCTCGCTGTCCATGTTGCAGTCTTCCACAAAGACATTGCGGCAACCTCCACTCACCTCACTGCCGATGACCACACCTCCATGACCGTCCTCCATGGAGCATCGGCGCACGATGATGTTCTGACTCGGCAGGTTCCAGCGTCGTCCGTCGGCATTGCGTCCGCTCTTGATGGCGATACAGTCGTCGCCAGTGTGGAACCTGCAGTCCTCAATCAGCACCCCGTCGCACGACTCAGGGTCGCACCCATCACCATTAGGTCCTTCGTTCCAGAAGGTCACTCCACGTACAACCACGTTCTTGCTACGCAGTGGATGCAGCACCCAGAAAGGCGAGCGCAGGAGTGTGACCCCCTCGACAAGCACACCGTCGCAATCGACGAAGTTGACAAGTTGTGGACGTAGTGTGTGTCCCAGTCCGAAGATTCTCTCTTCCACAGGCACGTTGTTCTCTGCCATCTTCATGAGGTTCTCGCGGTCGCCGTCCTTCTGCGCCGGAATCCCTTCCTTCCAACCAAAACGAGCCGAACCACACATGGGCCACCAGTTGTCCATACCCGCTCCACCGTCGATGGTGCCTTCGCCTGTGATGGCCACATCCTTAGCGTCCCTGGCATAGATGAAAGGCTGGAAATTCATCAAGTCTTGTCCTTCCCATCGGGTGAGAACGAGCGGGTATAGCGATTTATCGGGCGAGAAAAGGATGGTTGCCCCTTTCTCCACCCGGAGATTGACACCACTCTTCAAGGTCAAGGCCCCCGTGAGCCACGTTCCTTCAGGCACCACCACCGTGCCACCACCTTGACGGGAGCATTCGTTGATAGCCTTGTTGATGGCTTTCTGGTTGGTTTTGGCCTTCGCCTTCGTCTTGGCGCCATAGTCGGTAATCAAGAATTGGTGTATGGTGTCGGCCTTGAACTGCCTTATGTCGGCCTCCACCTGTTGGTACTGTCCGTTCCAACCATCAGCATAAACTCTCATAGGCAAAAAGGACATCAATGTCAGCAGGATTATTGTGGGGAGTGTTCTCATATTCTTTATCTTGGGGGCTAATCTGTTTTCAATTTGAGGCTTCACGCTATGCCTCTCAACAAGATACAAATTTACACAAGTTTTCCGAGATAATGAAATTTATATGAGAAAAAGGTAACAACTTGGAACATATCGTGAGCATTTGTTGCGGAGAACACGAACTGTGATACCTGCATAGTGCTTTCCATAGTTGTGTGTCAGGAGGGAACAATGCGGGGCATTGTGACAGACAGGCGAGCAAGGGAGAGAGTCGCCGACTTATCGGATGTAGACTTTCTTCCCCTTGTGGATGTAGATGCCCCTCACCGTCGGCTTGCTACTGAGGCGGCGGCCGCAGAGGTCGAACCATGCGTCAGCCGAATGGTGACTGACATTCTGAATTTTGCGCAGAATTACGACAATTTTCAGAACTGAGCAAACTCTTCTAAAAAAAACGAATGTAATACTATGGCGTAACGTGAATGGACTTCAAAAGGAAAAACGCCAATGCCCAGTGTCTTTTGACAAAGGGATATTCTGTTTATCACGAATTATCGAATGCTTCACGGAATTACGGAATAACGGGATATCGGAATAAAGAATTAAGAGTTAAGAATTAAGAGTTAAGAATTAAGAGTTAAGAAATAAAGGTAAGAGATAAGAGGTAAGAAATAAAGGCGGAAAAGTTTGTCGATTTCCGACAGAATAGTTGTAAATTTGCGTTTGCGCTAAGACGAAGACGGGCAAGCAACATTGATTAGAATAAAAACAAAAAAAGCATCACGATATGAGAACAACCACCACCACTTGTCTGCTGGCATTTGCTCTGACTGCTACAGCACAGACTTTCACACAGTACACAACCACCGAACAAGCCTCCTGGCAACAGAAAGGCAAGACCTCACTGGCAGCCAAGGCCAAGACGCAGACAAACAATGACAACGAAATAAGTCATGCCGATGCGAAACCTTTCATCTCGTGGGGTACCTGTTTCAACGAACTCGGCCTCGATGCCATCCGACTGCTCAAGACAGAAGAACGAGACAAAATCATGCACGACATTTTCGCTCCCGACGGTGACCTTCGCTTCACCCGCGGACGCCTGACCATGAACGCCAACGACTACAGCCGCGCATGGTACTCGTGCGACACCGTGCCGGGCGATTTCGCCTTGGCGCATTTCAATATCGAGCACGACAAACAGAACGTGATTGAACTCATCAAGATGGCACAGCGGTGGCAACCCGATATGACATTCTGGGTTTCGCCTTGGAGTCCCCCAGCATGGATGAAAGTGAACCAGGACTATCCCGTGCTGAGCAGCCAGTGGAACCACCAGCCCAAGGAAGTTGACGCTCTGCTCTTCGGCGAAAACACCACCAACGACCCCGATGAAATGAAACTCCAAGGCGAGCGGGGCAACCAGTTTCCACGCCGACTTGCCACTCAGGACTACTTCATCCAGGACCCTCGCTACCTACAGGCATACGCCAATATGTTCTGCCGTTTTATCGAACTCTACGGCCAGGAAGGCATCCCCATCAATACGGTGATGTACCAGAACGAGGCATACTCCTATACGCCGTACCCTGGTTGCGCGTGGACCGCCGAGGGTACCATCCGATTCAACCGCGACTACCTTCACCCCACACTCAAGGCCAGGCATCCCGAAGTACATCTCTACTTAGGCACTTTCAACACCAACCGCCAGGACCACGTGCAGAAAGTCGTCGATGGTCTGAGCGACAAAGTGGAAGGTCTGGGATTCCAGTGGGAAGGAAGGGAGATTCTTGACCAGATGCGCGAACGCTATCCCCAATTGCACCTCATACAAAGCGAGAGTGAATGTGGTAACGGAAGCATGGACTGGCGTGCTGGAGAGCACACCTTCTTCCTCCTCCATGAGTATGTGGGACGTGGCTGCGACGAATACTTTATCTGGAACTTCATCCTCAGCGACAACGGACAAAGTTCTTGGGGATGGAAGCAGAACGCCCTTGTACAAGTTTATTCGAAAACCAGGACCTATCGCTACACAGCCGAATACTATGCCGTGAAGCATTTCTCACATTTCGTTGTTCCCGGTAGCAAGGTTTTGGCATTCCATCCGTGGCAACAAACAACCGGCACCCAGTCCATCGTGTTCGAAAGACCAGACGGCAAACGTGTGGTCGTCTGTGGCAACACCAACGACACCTCAACTCCAGTTTCCATTCCATTGGGCAAGCGCTACCTCAACGCCACCCTTCAGCCCCACTCCTTCAATACTTTCGTAGAGAAATAGCACACCTTCCTCTACCCCAACCTGAACATAGTCTGTCAGGCATCGGCAATTATCCATCGTTGACAGAGGATAATCCCGACATTCACATCCCGAAGAAACAGACTCGATAGCGTCAGGCGCAGTAGTTGACGATGACGTTGGCAAGCGCTTTGGCATCGCTGTCGGAATCGATGTAGTCGGGAAGATAGACCACCCCCATCTGAGTGGCGGCCATCAGGTTGCGGTCAATCCAGTCGATTTTCACACCATTCGACATGGTGAGTGGGATTCCATCCTGAGAGGTGAACTGACAAATGCCGAACTCTGAGTCGGCGGGCGAGAAAGCCGCCTTGAGATCCATTAACAAATGCTTTGACATAATCTTGAGTGTTTTTAGTTCGTTTTCGATGCAAAGTTAGACCCCAAGTGTACCATAATGCGGTACAGGAAGAAATAATCAGATAAAAAGTGCAAAAAAACTTGATAGTCTCGCATGATCTTCATATTTTTGCACGATATGGTTTGTT
>CACYEC010000317.1 GCA_902773225.1 uncultured Bacteroidales bacterium | reverse complement strand
TTCGTAGATGACTTCCATCCAGCAAATGGCTCGAATAATTTGTTCTTACCTTCCCATGTTGGCATCTTTACCTTATATTCACTCAACTTGTGCGAAGCATTTATTTTCCAGAAGTCCTTTATCGTAAAATCTTTTTCTTGCTTCGAATAATGGTTCTCTGCAAATATTGCCTTGAAGTTCGCTTCTATTTCAATGCAGATTCTAATCAGCAATTCGTGAATATGATAGGAATAAGTCTTAAGGTTTTTGTCTGCTGGTGCAACAAATAGAAACAGATTCTCCATTTCCTTCTGTAATTGAAGAAAAGCCCTCGTATATGAATAAGGCCTTTTAGCATAATCATCATCCAGAAGATAGCATCTTTCAAATGAGTCTGAATTCGCTCTATGCACCAATGGCCTATAACAACGATGATAAGGCAAACGCGGATTCACTATCTCCTCACGTGACCAATTTTTAAAATCTTCTGCCGTATATTTCATCTTTTCCTTTTCTTCATAATAATCCCTTCATCCTTCTCATCATACTCCATTGAGAGCGGATGCTCTGTTACTTTATCCAAAACATCACCTTCCCATTTTGGTCTTGCGTCATCAACTTTGTGATCTACTACCTCATCAATAGCTTCAGCTGTGAGGGTATCAAGTTCAACGTTAGTGCCCTTCCCATGCTCCAACTCCAGGTGAATACCCATGCCCCATCTCAACAATAATTCACCAAGCCTTGACAATACATATTTATTTGAGCTACCCTTAGTATCTATTGTATGCATCTCTAGCACTCCTGTTGCAAATAGCAACTCCGTATCGCCACTCACGTCATAAAACGGCTCCTTATACCTCACCAACTCCTTCAAATCCACATATGGAATTCTTACCAGCAAATTATAAAGTCTAAAGAAATCCTCAATGCTTATAGCCTTATGCATCTTCGCGATTGATAGTTGTGCCAATATCTTCTGCTTATTGATATTATCCAGGCCCTCAACCATTCCAAAAATCACATTTCCAGCGCTGTCCTCTGCTTTCAGCTGAATTTCCTCCGCAAACAGATGTCTCTCTTCTTGTGTAGTTTCAGTCAAACCAAGCAAATAGTTTACATATTTCCTAAAGAACTCACTATCTTTATAATCCGACATTACCTGCAGTTCTGTCTCAGCAGAGCCTACATAATCCTTGCTAGCGAACTTGACAAGAGCAATAATCTGTTCTCTTATCGTCTTGCCCTTCAACGCCGTTAACTTCTCATAGTCAACTTCGTTCAACGATTGTTCTACTATTCTTGTTAATGATTCAATACCCATTTCTACAAATTATCTCTAATCGACAAGCTTGTTCATCAAGATTCTCCGAACAACTCTGATAATGTATTTTCCACATTTACCTTCACGTTTCTACGTAGATAATTATCATCCACCACAAATCTCACAAATCCTGAAAATTTTTTAGGCTTAGAGAATTTTAATTTGCTCTTCAGTTTCATGATGAATTGCGGTTCTTGATGCAATTGAAAGTCATCAATATTAGTATATACGAAACCACTCACCAATAAAGGCTTCAATGATTCATTATCCATCGCCATCATCCTTATCGATGGTATTTCATCTTTCTTCACAACATAAAAGTAAATGGGCCTATACATAGCCTCCAATACCACCTCTGCATCTTTCAACTCAGCGAACTCCTCAGTTACAATAATTGCATATTGCTCATTATAACCCATACCATCAAGCAAACTTCTAATCTGCGCTCTGGGTACGAAGAAACCTCCCAAACACTTTTGTTTCTCTAAAAAACCTACATACGCTCTATCAATGTCAAACTTATAATTTGAACATATCACCGAAGGCACTCCGCTAACACCAATATCCAAATATCCAGAATACTCTACAGTCTTTAATACCTCTTCTTTTTCAACTATTACCTCTTCTGAAACACAGCCTTCATATTCGTCATTGTTAGGGAGATTCTTCCCCACATTGGCCATACCCTCAATCATTTCTTTCTTAAACATCTCAAATTTGTTTGAGCTTACCATTGGATGGTCCTCCTTCTCCTGTTTGTCGCTAATGCACTGATTCTTATAATCATCCAATAGCTTTTCAACCTTATCATAGTCAACGGCAGACATGCGAGGTATTTCATCAAAAACATGCTTGTCCATCCAACGTTTCACCTCCCTCTTTATCATATCCATTAGCTGTGCCTCTCGCTCATCATCTCTAAGCTTCTTCGGAGAAGCAGGCAGAGCAAACACGTCATGCATACCGAACAAATTTCTACCTTCCATCGACCACAATCTGATAACCAATAACGAAAGATAACTCAATGCTTCTTTGAAAGCAAATTTATTGGCTTTCACACCTCCCATCTGGTCTTTAAAGTAAAACCCTTGTTGATAGTAGTATCTGGAACCGATATCACTACACATCATATCAATCATCTCCAGCACAAGGATGATTTCTCCAAACCTACTGGGTATCAGCCCGTAGTATTCTGGTTCTGAGTGAGTATAGAAGAAAGTCTCGTTCAACCATCCAATTCTTCCATGATGTATCAGCATAGCTCCTATCATCACATGACGCATCATAAACATACGTCTGTCATGATCCAAGGGGCTATCATATCCTACAAAGTGATACTTTATCGAAGCGTAACTGTCAGCAAACTGCCAGTACTGGCTAAACCAAGAATGGTTATTGTTGGCTATAGCCTCGCTCAGTAGAATCCACATCCATTGATGACATTGTAAACTCAATCTGGATGCAGAATTTTGATTATACATCACCGAAACGATATCATTATTACCATACAAATAATGATGACCGTCGTCACTTTTTAGAAAGTCTTTAATCTTCAATACAATTTCGGATGTTATTCCGTCATAGAACACAGGTGGCAGTATCGTATTAAATGGCTGATCTGGCTTATCCCCCTGTTGTTTTACAATATAAGCAAAAACATCCGATATGCAATCGAAATAAAACCGATAGTGATTATGACCGTCAGCATAGATAGCTAGATCCAACAAATCGAGAACATTATCCTTATCTATCTTTTCTCCTCTTACTAGTGTAAACAACTTACTTCCTTCATGATAAGTCAATATAAGTCTGAAGAGCAAGATGCTATCACCGACCAAAGCGACGATGAGGATAGCCTGAATTGTAATAATCCAAAAATTAAGATTTTGCTGCAGTAGCAAAAAAGGAGCAAGGACTGCTGCCACCATATTAGCCAACATCAGTATCTGAAATAGCCAATACACCGGCTCTTTTACGAATCGCTTAGACAATCGTTCAGAGTCATACTGCGTATGTATCCGCCCAATGCTTTGTACTATCAGTGGATAGCCTACGCCATAGAGAGATGCTAAGATGGACAGAAGTCCGCTGAATGTATAGTTTGTAAAATCGAAAGGCATAGTCTCTACTTCTCTTTACCTTTTCTTCCTTTAACTGCATTGAACAGCTTTTCAGATTCCCTATTAAAATGACGATCAAGGCTGTCCATCCGATTAGTGATCCCATTGATAGCCTTTTCCAATCTAGCCTTACGTATACTTTCAATAGAATCAGCTTTCAATTGTGCCATCTCCCTTTGCTCAACATAATATCGAGCACCGATTGTAGCGCCAGATATTATTAATATAACTATAATCACCATGCCTAAAATGTAAGAGAGTTGGTTACTATGAGCTTTGCACCAGTTATAGTCCTTTAGTTTAACGACTATTTGTTCATAAGAACTATCGTTATGCATCACCTCATTCTCAAAGTGATTATCTATTTCCCTCATAGGACATTTAATATGTATAGATTGAGCGTTTTGAAGTATTTGCTGAGGATATTCCTTTTCCAGCTTTTCTTTTTTCTAGAAGCATCGAATAGCAATGATCGTTAATAAAATTGAGCACAAGCCGCCAAGAAACAACCTTCCCTTACGCATTTCCCTAGGGCCAATTATATTCTCATTGATTTCATCTCACCCTCCACCATCTTCATCAGTTTCGGTATTATCAACTCTATCTGCCGACACTTCACCTTATTATAATGGTAGTCGATATCATCAAG
>CACYEC010000316.1 GCA_902773225.1 uncultured Bacteroidales bacterium | reverse complement strand
CTCCGTCATTTCGACTAAGCGCAGCGCATGGAGAGATCTCAGAGATCCCTCGACGTTGCTCGGGATGACAAGAAGGGGCTCAGGATGGCATGGGAAAAGGATCGAGATGACGATCTGTGTTGGTCGAGATAAAAAAGAAAAATGGATTTTCCTTTGGTACTTTGCTCGCTTATGCGTACCTTTGCAATCAAATGAGGGTAAGTTGGTGTGAAAACCTCTGCATTCTTTGTTTGATTAATTGTTCTGAAATAATCTAATGTGCTGGTATGACAAATAATAACGTTACGTTTGATAGGGGATTCTGGAAATTCTTTGGTTGCTTTATTGGCGTTGTTGTATTAATTTGCTTTTTGCCATGGGTATTCACTTGTGGTAGTTTTCTGAACTTTACAGGTACAGGTCAGATCGGTGATACTATTGGCGGAATCATGGGACCCTTTATTGCCATAGCTGCTGCGGGGTTAACGTTCATTGCTTTCTGGGTACAGTATAAAGCGAACATACAACAGCGTCATGATATTGCAATAGAACGATTTGAAAGCAATCTCTTTGAGATGATACATGTTCAGCAGGAGATAACGAGCGGGCTGAAGGTTTGGGGAGAATCTATGAATGGAGGTTTCGTAGAAAGGAAAGATAGAGATGTCTTTGAATGCCTATATAAAGATATAAAAATGAGGATTAAGATTGAGAATGCTACTAGCAATCTTACCCTACGAAGAGCATTAGAGATATCTGATGATGTCAAATTCACATTGAGATTTCAGTCAGAATTATGGGTACTAGATCATTATTATCGTCATTTGTATCGCATATTCAAATATATAGATGATGCTGATAGCCTAATCATCGATGATGATAAGAAGTATGAATATGCAGCCATAGTGAGAGCGACACTGTCTCCTTATGAATTGGTGATGATATTCTATAATGGCCTTTTACATAGAAAGTTTAAAACGCTGATAGAGAAATATGCTATACTCAATAATCTCAGATATGATATGCTAGCTTCAAAGGAGGACAAGGGTAAATATAAAGCTATGTTAAGAAATGATGAGAATTGTGCTAGAACTATGGAGTATAGTGAGGGGGCATTTGTTTATAGTAGGGAAAAGAGTGGTGTTAAATGATATTAGTGGCTTATCATAACTATGAAGGATGCCTGAGCTTGTCAAGAGTTCGGCTCTACCACTTGGCCTGTCCATGAGAATTTTATTGTTTTTATTTGCAAAGATTAGTTTTTTTCTTACCTTTGCAGGCGGATAAGAACAAATGATTATATGATTATCACAAATTTGAAAAACTGTAATTTGGAGATTTATGAAAGATAGTATATATCAGTTGGCATCGAAATGTAAAAGCATTTCTGATGATGGAATGGGAATAGACAAGGTCCTGATTCCATATAGGAATCTTATGTTTACAGATTACACAGTAAAAGGAGCCGTTGACGAGTATTTGAGTGCTATAGATGAGTTATGGAAAGCTCTTATTGATAAGTACCCTGTTATCGGATATGAGTTGAGACTGCATAAAGACAACTATCGTGATGATAAGATTGTCCACTATACTGCAATAAAGACTATTGTGGATTGTGTCCTTGCGTTAGAAAAGGAGCATCATGCCAAGAGAATATTTATCAGTCATTCATCAAAAGATACAGTTGTCATGAAGAAATTCTCAGACTTTATTCTACAATTGGGAATAGGCTTAAAACCTGAGGACATTTTCTGTACGTCAATTGAGGATATGGGTATTAAGAATGGTGAGGATATACGTTATCATATAATGAAAAACGTACAATCGGCCGATTTTTCTTTCTTAATGATATCAAAGAATTACAAGCAGAGCGAGATTTGTTTGAATGAGATGGGAGCAGTCTGGGCTGCAAATAATCGAGTGAGATACTACATTCTTCCAGATGTGGATTTCAAGGAGATTGGTTGGCTTTGTGATGCTTATAAGGCTGATAAATTGGGAGATCCCATAGCCCTTGATAAATTGCAGGAAGAACTTACCGACTTTTACGGATTATCCCCAAAAGGTGTTACATGGAGTCGACATCGACAGGACTTTGTTGATTATTTAGGGTGTGGGAGCGGTAATAATATTGGTGCAAAATTTGCTTCAATTGAAGTGTGTGAATCTATTATTGATGAATTAACTTGAGTAGTAAATAGTTATATAAAGAAGGATTATGCAGGAAGAAATTAGAAATACAACGGAGGTGGCAAAAAACACATCGGAACTTGCTAATAATTTTTATTCTGATATACGTCCAATAGTTCAGCCTGTAGCTAAAAGTATAGGCGCGATAATAGAGCTGGCTGTAAATCCTATTTTGTTTTATTCTGAGAAAGCTCGTATCAAATTTAAGCATCGACTTGAACAGTATCAGAAAAAGATGGAGAATGTTAAGGAGGAGGATAAGTGCGAGGTGCATCCAGAGATAGGTGTACCTATTATGCAAGTCTTGCATTATACCACCAATGATGATATAGCTGAGATGTTTACCAACCTTTTGACTTCTGCATCGATAAGAAATATGGCAGGAGACGCTCATCCTGCATTTGTGGAGATTATTAAGCATATGTCACCTGATGAGGCGAAAATCGT
>CACYEC010000315.1 GCA_902773225.1 uncultured Bacteroidales bacterium | reverse complement strand
TATGATTGCATGAACCTAAAAAGCATCATCTTCCCCGAGTCGGTGACGGAAATCGGAGAGAGCGCCTTTAATGGTTGCACATCTCTGAAGACCATCAATGTGCCATTCAATCATTTCCACCATTACAAGATGCTACTGCCTGAAGAACTCCATCCATTCATCGTGGAGTTGCCCGCAGAGGAAAAGTGAAGAGGTGAAGTTGGATGTGATGTGTACACAATCAAATCATACATAATATGAATCAGACTATAAACGACATTATCTCACGCAGAAGCGTGAAGAAGTACCTGGACAAGCCTGTTCCCATGGAACTGGTGGAAGAAGTGGCGAAGGCTGGCACCTATGCCCCTTCAGGCATGAACATGCAGTCGGCTGTGATCATCGCTGTCACGGACAAGACCTTACGCGACCGTCTTAGCCGCATCAACCTCGAGATTGTTATCGGTAGGAACCTCACCACCAGCAGCGGCCACAGCGACCCCTTCTATGGCGCTCCCGTTGTCCTCGTCGTGTTGGCCAAAAAAGACATCGCCACACATGTCTATGACGGTTCATTGGTCATGGAGAACATGATGATCGCTGCCAACAGCCTTGGTCTTGGATCATGTTGGATACACCGTGCCAAAGAGACTTTCGAGACGGAGGAAGGCCGGCAGATACTCCGTGAACTCGACATCACGGACGAATACGAGGGCATCGGCAACTGTATCCTCGGCTACGCCGCCCCCGATGCGCTGAAGCCACAGAAGCCCCGTAAGGATGACTATGTGATTTGGGCTAAATAGTCAAGACCTATGCGGTTTCCTCTGGAAAGATTCAAACAAATCGTGTACCAGACAGCAGAGGATGTAATTACAGAGCCAGGCGTAGTCCGACAAGGTTATCATCGCTGTATTTGGAATCGCTTGAACGCATGCTGTTACGACAATCGTTCTCATATTCTCCCATGCCTCCTCCTCGCATGACTCGCTCCCCGCCACGTTCCGCACCCTTGGGATTCACTTGTGGTTGTTCACTATACTCGCCGTAGCGATCCTGACACCATTCCCAGACATTGCCTGTCATGTCGTACAGACCGAGTTCATTAGGTTTCATCGTGGCAACTGGATGTGTCTGCTCATCACCGTTGTATTCATACCACGCCACCTCATCGATGATATCGCTTCCCGAGAACTTGTATCCTCTGCTCAGGTTTCCGCCGCGAGCCGCAAACTCCCATTCAGCCTCAGTGGGCAGGCGGAAAGTTTGTCCGGTCATTTCATTGAGTTTCTCCAAAAACTCCTGGCAATCGTACCAGCTGACATGGTCAACAGGCAGGTTATCGACATTGCGATAATGGGATGGATTCTTGCCCATGACGGCAGTCCATAACTCCTGCGTCACCTCCGTCTCGCCAATCATGAAACTATCCAAGGTGACTTGATGTGCAGGATACTCGTCGTCGGAAGCATGCGCCATCTCCATTAGGGTTCCACCCATCATAAATGTGCCTCCTGTCACAGGAATCATACGGAAAGCCACTCCTCGCACATTGAAATCGACTGGTGGACTTACAAGGTTGTTGTTGGATGTTGGTTGCGGCATATCAGTAGAGGATGCTTGTAAACTGGCAGAATTATCTGGAGCGACACCAGTTGGTCGTCCACAATAAGCACAGAATCTGTCGGTAGCATTAAGTGGACGCCCGCATCCAGAGCAAACTAAAGTGTTGGGAAATTCCTTACCGCATTTAGAGCAGAAACGGCTCTCGTCGGAAGCGGCAGAACCGCAGTATGAACATATCTTAGTCATCATTTGTCGTTTTTTTGCAAATTTAGATAATATTTGTGGATAATCAACCAGAAGAAAAAGGAAAATCTCAGTTTTGCAAAATGAAAAAGAATTATCGGTCATTAAAGGGACGCTTATCAGTCATCGTTGAACAGAATGAGTTATAGGCAAACATCAAAAAAATCCCCTCTTCCACCATGATGATGAAAAAGGGGATTCCCTTGTTACCTGATGTCCATTCCATGTTGTAGATGGATTCATCAGGCGCTGAGTTGAAGTGGTGAATGGCAAATAAGGATTTTCTCAGTCCTCTTTCACGATAGGATAAAGTTCGATGAACTCGCCTTGATGAGATTGACCGTCATTGATGAGTTCCGCCGTCTTCTTGCCGACGGTCTCAATATCGTGGAATCCAGGAAGAGCCATGTTGCCGTTCAGGTCGGTTGTAGTTGGTCCTGGATGAACAGAGAAAATCTCCAGAGGAGAACCGTTTTGGGTGAACTCTATTGCCATGACCCCCATCATCGCATTCTGTGCAGCCTTGCTTGTCACGTAAGCCAGAGGATGCCAGTAAGGACTGATTTCTGATGGCACAGTGATGTTGACAATCCTTCCGTTGTTCTGTGCCAGCAAAGGTGCCAGTGCTTTGGTCAGTGCGAAAGCACCGATAAAATTCACGTCGAGCGTCTGCTTGATGACGTTGATTTCCGTGTGCAGACTATCCACACTCATGTCACCTGGTATTCCGGCGTTGTTGACCAATAGAGACAAGTCAGGGTATTTTGCGATAACCTCTTGAGCGGCTTGGTCGATATTGTTGATGTCAGACAATTCAATACTCACCCACCCCAGCACGTCAATTCCTGCTGACTTCAGTTCGCCGATGGCTTTCTCAGCCCTGTCCGTATCACGTGCTCCTAAGATGACTTTCCAGCCACTGAGTCCAAGATACTTAGAAATACCGAAGCCAATACCCTTATTGGCTCCGGTGATTAATGCAACTTTTGGGGACATAATGGTTTTCAGTTATTTTTCCATTTATAATGGATAATCCTCGAACGCATAAAGAACTGTGCTGAGGTAGCGTTCACCCGTGTCGGGCAGTAGAGCCACCACTTTCTTGCCCTGGTTCTCAGGACGCTTGGCAACCTGAATAGCCGCAAAGAGGGCTGCACCAGCCGAGATACCAACGAGGAGTCCTTCCTGCTGTGCAATCTCACGTCCTGTGCGAATGGCCTCATCGTTTTCCACATCAAACACCTCGTCGATGATGGAAGCGTCGTAGGTCTTAGGCACGAAACCAGCACCGATACCTTGAATCTTGTGTGGTCCGCTCTGCCCGCCGTTGAGCACTGGGCTCGACTTGGGTTCAACGGCAACAATCTTCACATCAGGATTCTTCTCCTTCAGATATTTACCTACGCCACTGATTGTGCCACCAGTACCTACACCACCCACAAAGATGTCAACCTGGCCGTCAGTCTGCTGCCATACCTCCGGGCCAGTGGTAGCATAGTGCTTGGCGGGATTGGCAGGGTTCTCGAACTGCTGGAGTATGACACTGCCAGGAATGGCGTCGCGCAGTGCTTCAGCTGCACGAATAGCGCCAGGCATACCGTCCTTGCCAGGTGTGAGGCGCACCTCAGCACCGTAAGCCTTGACGAGGTTCCTTCGTTCCACACTCATGGTTTCAGGCATGGTGAGTATAAGGTGATATCCTTTGACAGCCGATACCAACGCCAGTCCCACACCAGTATTGCCACTGGTAGGCTCTATGATGGTGGCGCCAGGTTTCAGGATTCCTTTCTGCTCGGCGTCCTCGATCATCGCCAGAGCAATACGGTCTTTGACGCTGCCACCTGGGTTGAAGTACTCTACTTTAGCGATAATGGGAGTATCCAGTCCTTTCGCCTTAGAAAACTTATTGAGTTCTAACAATGGAGTGTTGCCGATGAGTTCGGTCAACTGTTTTGCGATTCTTGCCATAGTTGTATGATTTTAAATTTTGTCGAATGCTTGTGAAAGGTCGTCGATGATGTCATCGATGTGTTCTGTACCTATCGACAGACGTATGGTCGATGGTGTGATGTGCTGTTCTGCCAATTCCTCAGGAGAGAGTTGTGAATGTGTCGTCGTATAAGGATGGATGACAAGACTCTTCACGTCGGCAACGTTTGCCAATAGGGAGAAGATCTGGAGTGCGTCGATGAAACGCCATGCTTCCTCCTGTCCACCCTTGATTTCGAAAGTGAAGATGCTGCCACCGCCATTGGGGAAATACTTCTTGTAGAGCTCATGGTCGGGATGAGACTCCAGAGCGGGATGGTTCACCTTGGCCACCTTCGGGTGATTCTTGAGGAAATCGACCACTTTCAGCGCGTTCTCCACATGACGCTCTACGCGGAGACTCAGCGTCTCCACACCCTGCAAGAGGATGAAAGCGTTGAAAGGAGAGATAGCAGCACCGGTATCACGAAGGATGACGGCACGGATACGAGTGACGTAGGCTGCTGCGCCAACGGCGTCGGCAAAGACAATGCCATGATACGAAGGGTCGGGTTTTGCCAATGTGGGGAACAGGTCAGGATTGGCTTTCCAGTCGAACTTACCGCCGTCAACGATGACACCTCCGAGAGAAGAACCATGTCCACCGAGGAACTTGGTAGCCGAGTGCACCACGATGTCTGCTCCATGCTCCAACGGACGGATAAGATAAGGAGTACCGAAAGTATTGTCCACGATAAATGGAATGCCATGACGGTGTGCCACCGCAGCCACGCCTTCAATGTCGAGCACATCGCTGTTGGGGTTGCCGAAGGTTTCTGCATACACCACCTTAGTGTTTGGCTTGATGGCAGCCTCCAAAGCTTCGAGGTCATTCACGTTGATGATAGTATTCGTGATGCCTTGTGTAGAGAGAGTGTGTGTAATGAGGTTGTATGAACCACCATAGAGGTTGTCGGCAGCGACGATATGATCGCCAGCCTGCACGATGTTCTGCAGCGCATAAGTGATGGCAGCGGCACCACTGGCAACAGCGAGGCCAGCCACACCGCCTTCGAGAGCGGCCACACGGTCTTCAAAGACACCTTGGGTTGAGTTGGTCAGACGTCCGTAGATGTTGCCTGCATCACGCAGTCCGAAACGGTCGGCAGCGTGCTGGCTGTTGTGGAACACATAACTTGTGGTCTGGTAGATAGGCACCGCACGAGCATCGGTAGCGGGGTCGGCTTGTTCTTGTCCAACATGAAGTTGCAAAGTCTCGAAACGATAATTCTTCTTACTCATAATTATACCCTTTCTATTAATAATTTATTAGTTTGACATTTATTTTTGATTTCTGGTGCAAAATTACAAAGTTTAGAAATATCCGCCAAATTGCTTGCGTTATTTGGAAAATCTAACTAAATTTGCAAATCAGATGGAAAAACTTTCCAAAACAGAGATTTCAAATCAAGTCAAACAGAATAAAACTCCAAAATCATGGCCATTTCATTAGATGAAACCGATATAAAGATACTGAAAACGCTGCAAAAAAACGCCAAATTAACAACAAAAGAGTTGGCGGATGCAGTAAATTTGACTCCTACACCTGTATTTGAGCGACAAAAACGCCTGGAACGACAGGGATACATCAAGAAATACGTGGCAGTGCTCGACCCCGAGAAACTGGACCAAGGCCTTCTGGTGTTCTGCAAAGTGAAGTTGAAGCAAATCAACCATGAGATAGCCGACGCCTTCACCCGACGTATCATGCGTATTCCAGAGGTAACGGAATGTTACAACACGAGTGGCTCCTACGATTATTTACTAAAAGTTCGCGCGCGCGACATGAAGCAATATCAGGAGTTCGTACTCACAAAACTCGGTGATATCGACTCAGTCGGTTCCATTGAGAGCACATTCGTCATGAACGAGGTGAAGCAGAACTACGGAATCAACCTGTGATAGGAGACGAAAGATTGTCATTTGTGACTACAGAATAAATAATTAATCACGAATTTGAGAATTATAGAATTATTTGTCATCAAAAAAAGAATTGTATCAGAAGACACTTTGAATTTGAAGAAATATTCTCTCACTTCTTTTGGTCAAAGTGGAAGTACTACAGAAACCAAGATATAGAAATAACTTGATTTTTTGCATTACTATGGGTTTCATCATAAGAAAAAGATGTATTTTTGCAGATGTTTTAATAAAACATAAATAACACGTGTTTTTCGCCATCATTGCGCAACACCTGCATCAACATTACATTTTACTCAGCATAAACACTAACCAACTATAACGGACGTTCAAACTATGGATAAAAGACGCAACTTACTCGGCTACATACTGTTCATTATGACCATCTTGTTGTCTCAGGACATAAATGGCCAGAACAATTACGACTGGACAGGCATCATCAAGAACCCAAGTTTTGAGAGTGGCACAACAGGATGGACCTTCACCAAGAATGTTTCAGGTTGGGAGGACTTCAAAATTGTGCAGGGTTCCGCCCCAAACGGCAACCAGCACTACAACATCTGGGCCGCCCAAGTGACCAGTCTTGACATTTCGCAGACCATCAGTCTGCCAGCCGGCCATTACACGCTTTCGGCACAGTTCATGACCAACCCCCAAGGTGTCAACGACCAGCATGTCTATGCCAGATTCGCCTCTGGAACAGCCAACTCGCAGCAACTCAATGTGTCAGACCAATGGACGCGTCTGTCTGTGGATTTCACACTGCCAAGCGATGGTGTAGTGACCATCGGCGCTACCTCCACAGGCACAGGCAACAACGAGAAAGGTTGGTTCTGCATCGATGATTTCCGCCTGACAGGAAACCAGAATCCCGGCGATGACATCGACCGTAGTGTGACACAAGTGACCCAAGGTATTACGCTGAACGGACGAGGAGCCCTGCACATCACGGGTACAGAACCGTTCCAAACGGCAGGTTCTGTGAATATCGTTAACAGAGACTACGCAGTTGTTTTCTTCGACAATCTGCGTCCTTCAGAGGTGAAATCCTGGTTGAGCCATGTCTATATCAATGGCCAGAGAGCAGTCAGCGAGAGCAACTGCCAACTCCGCCTTTACGACCACGGCACATTGCTCCTTCCTTTCGGCAAAGAGAACAAAAACTCCTCTGGATTCCATCCACTGACAGTCTATACAGAGCAATATTGTTCAGGAGAGTCGTGCGAGAGTTTCGGCATAGAGAACACAGATGGCTACATGAACACACTGACCGAC
>CACYEC010000314.1 GCA_902773225.1 uncultured Bacteroidales bacterium | reverse complement strand
TTTATGTCTCTTTGATTTTGCAAAAATAACAATTAGTTTTCAAAAAGAATGTAACCAAAAGAGAAAAAACCTTACTTAGTCTGTTGGCAATAAGATGTAAAACTGATATATTTGCATAAGAATTCGAAAAACCAAACTTATCGAAGCCTCAGAAAGGCTACAGAATACGAATGACATCAATTAAAGCAACACTTTAACAATAGGAAACATCCATTTGAACATCAAAATATTATGAACAGAAATTTCATATTTGCATTCACATTGGTTCTCAGTCTGTCCACCTTTTCTGCACAGGCGGAGGACGGAAGCAAGTTGTGGTTGAGAACCGACCAACAACAGGAAGCCGTCGTGAAGGACAAGAGTAAAACCGAAGGCGGCGCTATAGGTGCCGAGGAACTGAGACAGTCGTGGCAAGGCGGGGCTGTCACCCTAACCATAGCCAAGGACAAGGAACTGACCACCGACGACGGTTTCAAAATAGTGAACAAGAACGGGAAAATCAACGTGAAAGCGCGTACTGGCAACGGCTTGCTCTACGGATGTTACCACCTATTGCGAATGCAAGCCTGCGGATACCCACTTCCACCACTGACCATCGACAACCCCACCTACCCGCTTCGACTGCTCAACCACTGGGACAACCTTGACGGAACAATCGAACGTGGTTATGCCGGACACTCCATCTGGCAGTGGGACCAACTACCCGGCACCCTGTCCCCTCGCTACACTGAATATGCGCGTGCCAACGCCTCAATAGGCATCAACGGCACCGTCATCAATAACGTCAACGCATCGCCAAGCATCCTCAGCACCCCCTACATCGAGAAGGTGAAGGCCCTCGCTGACATCTTCCGACCCTACGGCATCAAGGTTTACCTGTCGGTCAACTTCGCATCGCCCATGGCCTTAGGTGGCCTGCCAACCGCCGACCCGTTGGATGAGGCTGTAGCACAATGGTGGAAAGACAAATGCGACGAGATTTACAAAGCCATACCCGACTTCGGAGGCTTTCTTGTGAAAGCCAACTCTGAGGGACAACCTGGACCAGGCGACTACGGACGCAGCCACAGCGAAGGCGCCAACATGCTGGCCGATGCCATTTCACCACATGGTGGCATCGTGATGTGGAGGTCGTTCGTCTATAGCGCCTCTGATGCCGACCGCGCCAAACAGGCTTACGAGGAATTCAAGCCTCTCGACGGACAGTTCCGCGACAACATCATCCTGCAAGTGAAGAACGGCCCCATTGATTTCCAACCTCGCGAGCCGTACAGTCCCCTGTTCACCGCAATCGACTCCACTCGGTTGATGGCAGAACTGCAAGTGACACAGGAATATCTGGGACACTCCAACCATCTCGCCTACCTTGGCACAATGTGGCAGGAGTTCTTCGATGAAATCAAGGGTGTGAAACTCAAGGGGCTGGCAGGTGTGGCCAACATCGGCGATGCAGTCAACTGGTGTGGCAGTGATTTCGCTCAGGCCAACTGGTACGCTTTCGGACGTATGGCGTGGAACCCTACACTGGGACCCAGCAAAATCGCCAAGGAATGGGTACTGCAGACCTTCACACACGACAACGCGGCCGTCAACCTTATCGTTGACCTGATGATGGAGAGCCGAGAGGCTGTGGTCAACTACATGATGCCCCTCGGACTGCACCACCAATTCGCATGGGGACACCACTACGGACCTCAGCCCTGGTGCGAAATTCGCGGAGCGCGTCCCGACTGGTTGCCATCCTATTACCACAAGGCCGACGCACAGGGACTGGGATTCGACCGCACCAGCCACGGCAGCAATGCTGTAGCGCAATATCCCAAAACCTTGGCGACTCAACTCGACGACATCAACAACTGCCCCGAGAAATACCTGCTCTGGTTCCACCACGCATCATGGACTCACCCCATGCGAAGTGGAATGACGCTGTGGAACGAACTGTGCCATAAGTACCAGGAAGGTGTGACCACCGTGAGAGACATGCAGGATAAATGGAACAAAGCCATGGGGGCGGTCGATCCACAACGAGCAGACGCTGTCAAGAGAAAACTCGACATACAACTGAAAGACGCCATCTGGTGGAAAGACGCTTGCCTACTCTACTTCCAGACTTTCTCGAAATTGCCTTTGCCCAAAGACATTGAACAGCCAACCCATCGACTGGAGGACATGAAGCGTGTGGAACTCGGCATCAGCAATTATGAATGCCCTTCAGCGGAATTATTAAACAAAATGAGATAATTATTGACAATATTACAAGACGTTTGTGTTTTTTTTTATAATTTTGCACCGTCAAATAAAGGACACCATCAACTCTTTAAAGACGACGACTTGGCACCAGTCTTTCCGATACATTCCGAAGAGGTAACTGATGGCCAATGAAGAAAACACATTCACAATTTGCAAAATGGTTATAACTATCTGCTACTTAGTCATCATCACTCTTTTTGGTTTGTTTTCGGTGGCTTTCGATAAATTGCGCAAGAAACATTCCCCTTGGAAAATACCGACACCGGCTTTCCTGGGATTCAGTCTCGTTGGAGCAAGCATTGGTATTCTCCTCGGCATGATTCTATTCCGTCACAAACTCAACAAGAAATGGATGACAATAGGCATTCCGCTGATTCTCGTGGCGCAAGTCATCGCAGTATTCTATCTTTACGAGAAAATACAACTGTAAAAGCAGTATTCTATTACGAGGTAATACATCTTACATAACAGGATAAAACATCTTACATAACAAGATAATATAACGGGATAATACATCTTAAAAGCCCTACTCTATCATTACGGGATAACACATCTGTAATAGCCCTTACTTTATCTTTAAGAGATAATCCATCGGAAACTATGGAACAAAACGACGGTCATGCGCTGAACGCGCACAACAAACAAGAATATCCTCCAGCACACACAGCCGAACATCTTCTCAACCAGACCATGGTGAGGATGTTCGGTTGTGAGCGCTCCAAGAACATGCATATAGAAAGGAAGAAAAGCAAAATCAACTATATCCTGCCCTCCTGCCCTACAGAGGAACAGATACATGAGGTGGAGCGCAAAATGAACGAGTTGATTGCGATGGATCTGCCTGTGACTTACGAGTTTGTTGACCGTGACCACTTGCCGGAAGGCGTCAAACTCAATCGCCTTCCAGAAGATGCCAGCGAGACTCTGCGCATCGTCCGTATCGGCGACTACGACATTTGCCCCTGCATCGGCACTCACGTCGCTTCAACCCATGAAATAGGCACCTTCCGCATCACCAGCACATCCTACAACCAAGGCGATTTCCGTATCGTCTTCAGAGTAGAAGGATAATCGACTTCAGAGTAGAAGGATAATGGAAAAGGAATTACACTTTTTCCGGGATTTCTGGAATCTTTGGATATTCAAAATCTCCGTTCTCAAATCAATACCCCATCTCTGGAAATTCGGGAATCTTTGGGGGTATCCGGAATCTCCAGCCTCAAATCAATACCCCATCAATCCCCATCAAGTTTGAGGACGGCCAAGAAAGCCTTCTGTGGCACCTCCACATTGCCGATTTGTTTCATGCGCTTCTTACCGCGCTTCTGCTTTTCCAGCAATTTACGTTTACGGCTGACGTCACCGCCATAACACTTGGCGAGCACATCCTTACGCACCTGCTTCACCGTCTCACGGGCGATGATTTTACCGCCAATAGCCGCCTGAATGGCGATATCGAACTGCTGACGGGGCAGCAATTCCTTCAATCGGGCGCACATCCTTCGTCCCAGCGACACAGCATTATCCACATGCGTTAAAGTCGACAAGGCATCCACACTCTCGCCATTGAGCAGGACATCGAGTTTAATGAGTTTGGAGGGACGGAAACCTATCTGGTGGTAATCGAATGAGGCATACCCGCGCGAGATGCTTTTGAGACGGTCGTAAAAATCTATCACAATCTCGCCCAAAGGCATATCGAAGAGCAGTTCGACACGATTACCCGTGATGAAAGTCTGCTTCACCAGTTCACCGCGCTTGTCGAGACAGAGTGTGATGATGGGACCTATATATGCGGCCTGCGTGATGATGGTGGCGCGGATGTAGGGTTCCTCGATATGGTCGATGAAAGTCGGGTCTGGCATTCCTGAGGGGTTGTGCACCTCAGAAGCCTCGCCCTGTTTGTTATAGACCATATACGACACATTGGGCACCGTGGTGATGACGTTCATGTTGAACTCCCTGTCAAGACGCTCCTGGACAATCTCCATGTGGAGCAAACCAAGGAATCCGCAACGGAAACCGAATCCCAACGCCACCGAACTCTCATGTTGGAAAGTGATGGAAGCATCGTTGAGTTGGAGTTTCTCCAACGAGGCGCGAAGGTTCTCGTAATCCTCCGTCTCGATGGGATAGAGGCCGGCGAAGACCATGGGCTTGACTTCCTCAAATCCTGCGATGGCCTCCTGACAGGGATTCTCCACCGTAGTGATGGTGTCGCCCACCTTCACCTCCGTGGCCTTCTTGATACCACTGACGATATATCCCACATTGCCAGCCTTGAGTTCTTTCTTTGGTATCATGTCCATCTTGAGCACCCCAATCTCATCGGCATCGTATTCCATGTCGGTGTTAATGAATCGCACGCGCTGTCCCGTGTGAATGCTTCCGTTGAGAATCTTGAAGTAAGCTATGACACCGCGGAAACTGTTGAAGACGGAATCGAAAATCAAGGCCTGCAGTGGAGCGTCCTCGTCACCCACTGGGGCGGGCATACGTTCCACAATGGCTTTCAGGATGTCCTCCACGCCTTGGCCAGTCTTTCCCGAGGCACGGATAATGTCCTCTCTATCGCAACCTATCAAGTCAATGATTTCGTCCTCCACTTCCTCTGGCATGGCGTTAGGCATATCGCACTTGTTGACGACTGGAATAATCTCCAGATTGTGATCAACAGCCATGTAGAGGTTACTGATGGTCTGGGCCTGCACACCCTGAGTGGCATCGACCACCAACAAGGCACCTTCGCAAGCGGCGATGGAACGCGACACCTCGTAGGAAAAATCAACGTGTCCCGGAGTGTCGATAAGGTTGAGGGTGTAAGTCTCGCCCTCATACTCGTATTCCATCTGTATGGCATGGCTCTTGATGGTGATACCGCGTTCTCGCTCCAAGTCCATGTCGTCGAGCATTTGCATCTCGGTAATCTGAATGGTTTTGGTGTATTCGAGCAAGCGGTCGGCAAGGGTTGATTTGCCGTGGTCAATATGGGCTATGATGCAGAAATTTCTAATGTGCTTCATTTTATGAGCTTAATGGGTCTAATGGACTTAATAGGGGTCTAATGGACTTAATAGGGGTCTAATGGGCTTAATGGGAGAAGATTCAGAGGCTCCGAATTGCCTGGATTGTCTAAATCGTCCGGAATTAACATATTATCGGGATTATCCGGGCTGTTCGGAGTGTTCAGTTTGTTCGGAGTGCGCTGTCCTGAGGATAAGTGTGGTGGCACCGATGGTGATGATGGCTCCCTCTTCGAGTACAATACGGTCGTTGTCGCGTAGAATCTCGTTCATATAGAAGGTGCCTGTATCGCTGGGTGCGTCCCTCAACACATACTGCAGGGTGCCGTCTTTCTTTCGTTTGACAGTGATGGTGCAATGGTACGTGTCGATGCTGGGATCCCTGGTGTCGATGGGTTTGTTGATGTTGGTACCTTGCACATAACGTCCAAACTCATTGTCGCCGAGGTCGAGTGGAATGACCTGCTTGTAAGCGAAGGCGTTTTCCACCACCACGATGGCGCCGTACTGCTGGCTGTAGGCGTCCTCGTTGAGTTGACGCTCCTCATGGATGCCTTGCAACCGGTTCTTGCCAATCCTGATACCGAATTCCTTCTTGCAATGATGGCAGACGAAAACGATAGTCTGTTGATCGGCATATTGCGTCTCATCGAACACGATATAGTTGTCGCACTTGGGACATTTCACTCTTTTCATCGCTGTGGTTATTGAAGAAAAAAAGAACTCCAAGTTATTGGAGTTCCATTATCCATGATTGGGAGAAAAGGTTCTCCTGTGAGCGGAGTTGCTTGCGTGCCTCATTCGCTTCCTCTTCCGTGGAGTAGTGTGAATAAACCACCCTTCGCATCTTTTCGTCGCCGATGACATGTCCTTGGTCGAAACCTCTGTCCTTCAGAATTTGCACTGTCATCTCGGCATTCTTGGTGGACACTTTGCTGGCCACCACAATCACGAAGCCTTTGTCCGTCGCTGTTGCAGGCTTAGGCGTGTCTTCCACAACCTTGTTTTCGGCCTGACTGGCATTCTGAACAGCCTTGGGCATATCGACGACCTTTCTCGTCGCTGTCTTCACCGACACAGAACCGGCTGACACAGACTCGGGTGCGCCAGGAGTGTTCATGGCAGGATAAGAGAAGATGAAGAAGAAGAACACGGCGGCCACGGCAGCCACAGCTACATCCACCCAACGGCGATGCAGACGGATGACGATATCGTCTTTGCCATCCTCTTCCGAATTGGTGGCGGCGGCTCTGGCGGCAGCAACCTTCTGCGAATCCACAGTCGTCTGGACAGGCGAGGAAACAGTGTTCTCCACTGCCTGACGTATCTCTTGTTGACGGATCAACTCCTCCACATCCTGAACCTCAAACGAATAAAGCCCGTAGAGTGACGGGGTGAGGAGTCCTGCTTCCAGAGGAGAGAAGGTCACCTTGCCGTCAATGTCCTTGTAGAGTGTACCGACACCATTGAAAGCATATTCGCCCTTGGTGTCAAGTTCACAAACCATCTCCTCGATGTCCATCTCCATCTGTCGATAGGCATCGGGATAGTTGGCGTCATAGGCGTCCATATAAGCCTGGGCAAGAAGCCCGTCGTTGGACTTGACCTCTTGGTTGAATCCCACCACCCTGTAAGGAGGCAGCATGAGGTCATCACCCTTGTCCGACATCCTCGCCACGGCATGGTTGGCGATAAAGGCTCCGAAGTCGGGCAGGATCACACAGTCATGATCCAGCAGGAGTATCTCTATTTGTCGTGATAAAGTTATCATCGGTTAACAATGTGGATGGTTGTCTTTTTGGTAATCGGAATCGTCAGGCGACTCTGCTGCCATCCGCCTTGGCGGTGGCAGTGAGTCGTTTGAATTGTTTATCAGTTCTCGGCGGGAGCAACAGGAGCGGCAGGAGCGTTTTCTGCAGGAGCAGCAGGTGCCTTCTGTGCGTTGTCATTAGCTGCTGGCTTGGGCTGTCCAGCGGAGAAACCTTGTGTGTTGCCTGCACTGGTGGAAGTGTTGATAGGCATTGTGTTCTCAATGAGTGTGTCGCTCTTCGACTCTCTTGGAATGAAAGCCACGGAGAGAACGCTGAAGATAACGAGGGAGAGTGCAAGTCCCCAAGTGGCCTTCTCAATGAAATCAGTTGTTTTACGAACACCGGCGAACTGGTTGCCGGCAGAGAATCCTGAGGCCAGACCGCCTCCCTTAGATTCTTGGATGAGCACGATTCCGCACAACAGAATTGATGCGAGAACCATAAGGACAATAATTAAAGTGTACATTTTGTTTGATTATAATAATTTTAATAATTTTTTTCTATCCTAATCAATGATTTTTCTATCCTAATCAATGATTTTTTCAGCCATTATTGTCAGAAGAATCCTTTTGGCTGTCAATGATAACCTTAAGCAGTTTCATTTGATTTGCAAAGTAAGCACTTTTTTTTGGATTATTCAAGCAAATTCTCTTCAATATTTCCAAAGCCTGTGAATATCTGCCCTGTTTGATATAAATATTGGTCATTGTTTCGGTATAAATCTCCGCTTCGTTGTCAGAAATCTCGGGTGACTCGAACTCCGGAGCGTCGTTTCCGGAGATTTCCACACGCTGATGTCCCTTAGTCAGTTCAATGAAGTTGTCAATCAGTTCCTGTCCCCTGAGTTGCGGTGTGTTCGGACGTTCCTCTTGTCCTGTTTGCTCTTCATCCTGACGGATGAGGAAAGACGCATAGTCATTGGTGGCGTCGAGCAAAGAGGGTTTGTTGTCTGTGTTGTCAGTTTCCTGGCTGTCATGACGGACAGTCGAACTGAGGAAAGAGTCGATGAGAGAGACAGTGCGTCCTTCATCCCCTTCGGTCATGATAGGTGTGCTGTCATTGGTGTGTGAGAGGTTGTAGTTCATGCCCTCAATCATATTGAACAACACTGAGCGATCCGGCACACAGACCGATGCCTTTCTCAGTTCTTCCCCAAAATGCTTGTCGTGCAAGACAAAGAGGTTGAGCACATAGAGAAGCCTCGCCGTGTGGAAGTAAGGATACTTCTCCACCAGTTGATGAAGTTCGTTGAGGGTGTCTTCATTCAACTTAAAGCGATGCTTTAACAAATCCATTATATCAATCATAGTTACAATAACTTATTGATGAGTATTCTTATTAAATCTTGATATTTTCAGATATTCTGGACTGTCCGAAAATTCCGGGTGTTCTGGACAATCGAACATGCAGGGCATAACGATAATTCCAGTTTTTCACATTCGAACATACCGGGCATACTGAAAATTCCGGGTGTTCTGGACAATCGAACATGCAGGGCATACCGATAATCCGTTTTGGGGGGACATTCGGACATGCTGGGCATAACGATAATACAGGATAATCTCAGGGCTTTCCGACCAACTACCAGTTGGCGACAGTGGCGTTAAAGATTTGGTCGACGATGTCGTCAATCATCTCATCCACGAGTGCTTCCTGAACAGCCACGAGTTGTTGAGAGGAGTCGTAAACAGTGGTGGCGGAGAATCGCTGTTCGAAGTCGTCCTTGTGTTCGGAGTTGTTTACAAAGCGGACATTGACCGTCATCTTGAGTTGTGTCTGTGCTGAGAAACCGTCAGCGGCGACGGACTTGTTGGTTTGGGAGTACTCCACAATCTCGCCACTGAGTTGCAGGTCTCCATTTTTCTTGAGCACTCTGAGTTTGGTTTTATGCGAGTATGCATCAGTGAGGTCATTGTAGAACATCGCTTCCATGGGTGCCCAGACGTATGCAGAGCGGATGGGGAAGTTCTCGATGGAGATGGACTTTACCTTGTCGTAGTTGATGGACGACCCGTTGAAACTGTAGGAAACGGAGCAAGCCGTCAACAACAACGCGAACAGGGTATATATGAGCGGTTTCTTCATTTGATGCGTATTTATTGTTTTTTGTAATTGATGGTTTATCAGTAATTGATGACCTGAATTGATTATTGTGTTTTTTCGTAATAAGTTATTACGTGATAACGACATTTCCCCCAATCAGACCTCAATGGCATACTCCTTGATTTTTCGGTAGAGGGTGCGTTCGCTGATACCGAGTTGCTCGGCCGCTTGTCGCCGTTTTCCATGGCAGCGTTCCAGTGCCTGTATGATTTGCTTTTTCTCTGAGTCTCTCATTGACAAAGGCGCTTCCTCCACCACCTCTGCAGGAGTGATCTCCATGTGGTTGTCGTTGGTGTGAGGACTGGTGGTAATGCGGTATTGAATGTCTCCCTGTGGTGTACCGTCCATTGTGATGGTGGTAGGAAACCCCTGGTCTAAGAGGTTTCCTCCCAATGGGACAGCCTCTGACCTGAGTTTCTCAGTACTGGCAGTTTGTTTTTTGGAATCATTGATCATCTGCTTGAGGGATGCGACATCATTTTTGAGGTCGAAGAGCAACTTGTAGATGATACCTCGTTCGTTTTCGAAGGTATGGGGTCCAGTTGGGTTGGCCAGCACCAGCCCACTTTGTTGTTCATCGGGTGTGATGTATTGCAAAAGTATGTCGCGTGTGATGACCCTTTCTTTGGTGATGATGGAAATCTGCTCTGTAAGGTTCTTGAGTTGTCGGATGTTACCTGGCCAGGAGTACTGCATCAGCAGTTGTTTGGCGTCATCGGTGAGTTGTATGGCAGGCATTCCATACTTTTCAGAAATGTCAACAGCGAACTTACGGAAAAGCAAGACCACATCCTCTCCCCTCTCCCTGAGCGGGGGCATTTTGATGGGAATGGTGTTGAGTCGGTAATAGAGGTCCTCACGGAAACGCCTTTCCTTGATGGCGTTGTGGAGGTTGACATTTGTCGCCGCTACAATTCTCACGTCAGTCTTTCTCACTTGGCTGGACCCCACTCGGATGTACTCACCCGTTTCCAGTACACGTAGCAGGCGTGCTTGTGTTGCCAAAGGCAGTTCTCCGACTTCATCGAGGAAAAGTGTTCCTCCGTTAGCAGTAGCGAAGTATCCATCCCGTTCGCCATGAGCATCAGTGAAGGCACCCTTCTCATGTCCGAAAAGTTCGGAGTCGATGGTGCCTTCGGGAATACTTCCGCAGTTGATAGCGAAGAATTTCTTGTGCTTTCTGGCGCTGTTGTCATGTATAATTCTGGGAATGATTTCCTTTCCCACTCCACTCTCGCCGGTGATAAGTACGGATAGGTCAGTAGGTGCAACCTGTATGGCGACGTTGATAGCTTGGTCGAGTTCTGATGAACGTCCGATTACGTTATAGCGATTTTTTATGTTTTGTAGTTCTGAACTATTCATAACATTCAAATTTCTGACAAATTTACAGACTTTTATTGATAAAACAGTCGTTTTTGTCAGTTTTTTCTCAAAAAAAGATGTTTTGTAGGTAAAAAGAGAGGATTATGGTTGGTAAACCGATGAAAAAGCAGTGAAAAGTCATAAATTTGCGTTGCCAAAGCAAAGAACGAGTGATGTCATCCGAAAAATTCACATTCAAGCAGTTTGAGGTCTGGCACGACAAGTGCGGCATGAAAGTAGGTTTCGACGGTGTGCTATTGGGTGCATGGGCTGATACCAGTGGCTGCCGTACGATGATTGACATTGGTACAGGCACGGGGTTGATATCCTTGATAGCCGCCCAACGTAATCCTCAGTTGCTTGTCACCGCCATCGATATCATGCCCGATGCGGTGGAACAAGCACGTGAGAATGTGCTTCGTTCTCCTTTTGCCGATAGAATCCATGTGGTTGAGGGTGACTTCCTTCACATGGATACTGGCAGCAAGGACGGTCAGCCTCCCCTCCTATTCGATGCCATCATCAGCAATCCTCCATTCTACTCGGCCGACATCCACTCCCCATCAGCAGAACGAGACACAGCCCGCCATTCCTCATCATTACCACTCAGCGGTTTGATTGAGCATTCGGTGAGGATGTTGACGCCTGGAGGGCGTATGAGTCTTATCCTTCCTTTCGCTGTGGCATCCGATGCCATTGGTCTGGCCTACATGAACGGCTTGCAGTTGAGCAGAAGGACAGATGTATGTAACAGCGAGCATAAAGCGCCCAAGCGTACCTTGCTGGAATTCAGAAGCGCGGATGTCGTATGCGAAAGTGAACGCGGACAGCTCATCATACGTGATGCTGATGGATATACCGATGCATACAGACGACTGACCGAAGACCTTTATGTCAGTCTGAAGTGATGAATTGGCGAGGTAAGCGAGGACTTTTTCCTATGATTACGTGCGCTATAATTGATTCATAGGATAGCCTAAGACTTTCTATGAGTTTCTTGGAGAGGCTATGGGTTCTTTGATTTGGAGAGGAATTCCTCGTAGTTGTGGACGTAGCCTTGTACGTTGTAGTGCTGTGAAGCGGCGACGAGGAGGATACAGTCATTGGAGAAATGATGGAGGTCGCACCAGACGTTGGCAGGTATGAGGATGCCTTGCTCTGGGTTGTCGAGATGCACCACAGCCTCATGACGACCATCAGTGACACGGATATCGCATGTTCCTTGTACGGGAAATATAACCTCAGCGCAAGTGCTATGAGCATGTCCTCCACGGCTCTTTCCTTCAGGCACATTGGTAATCCAGAACACCCGTTCGATATGGAAAGGAATGTCTCCCCCACCCTCTGCGAAAAAAAGTTGTCCTCGTTCGTCGGTCCATCTGTTGGCCCTTACCATTCTGCACCCCGATATAATGTTGATGTCGTTGTCTACCATTGTCTATTAGTATTATTGTAAAACATTCACACTGGTTTTCAAAGTCCAGGGACAATGTTCAAAGTACGCTGAGCATTCAGAAATACACTGCAAAATTACACAAAAGATGAAAAAACGGTGTAATAATTTTGATTTATCATACTTTTTTATTTTTTTTGCATGATAAAAGCGACCATTAACTAATAAAAAAACATATCAAACTATGAGATTAGACGGACGTAGAGAAAGTTCCAATGTGGACGACCGCCGCCGTGCCGGCGGAATGAAGACAGCCGGTGGGCTGGGTATCGGAGCCATAGTAGTGGCATTGCTCATTGCATGGATATCTGGTAAGAATCCTTTGGAGATGATAGGTACCATGGGGTTGGGTGACCAGCCAGGTGTGGAGCAGACTTCCGACCGCGAGTTCACCGCAGAAGAGCAGGCCTTCGCCACGTTCTCCAAGCAAGTGCTCGCTGGTACAGAGGATGTCTGGACAGAGGTGTTCAAGGCAAATGGCCTAACGTATACTCCACCAACGATGGTTCTCTTCACAGGTGGAGTACAGACTGGTTGCGGTGGTGCCACCTCACAGGTAGGTCCTTTCTATTGTTCAGCCGACCAATGCCTGTACATCGACTTGTCGTTCTTCACCCAGATGAAGGAAGAGATGGGAGCAGGCGGTGACTTCGCCTATGCTTACGTGATTGCCCATGAAGTAGGCCACCATGTTCAGAACCTCCTTGGTACTCTCGGCAAGGCCCATAGCCAGATGTCGCAACTCAGCCAGGAGAAAGCCAACAAGATCAGTGTCCGCATCGAGTTGCAGGCCGACTTCTACGCTGGGGTATGGGCTTACCACGACAACAAGATGTTTGGTTCGATTGAGGACGGTGACATTGAGGAGGCCCTCAACTGTGCTTCGAAAATTGGCGATGACTATTTGCAGAAGCAGGCGCGCGGTTATGTACAGCCCGAGAGTTTCACCCACGGCACCGCCAAGCAGCGTGAGCGTTGGCTCAAATTGGGTTTGAGCACTGGCGACCTTCGTCGTGGCGACACCTTCAGTATCAGCGAGAGCCAGTTGTAATAACAGAGAAGCATATTATTAAAATCGAGCGCCGTCTTGGAATCCAAGGCGGCGCTTTTGATTTTTATCCATCATTTCCACTTCATCTAAACGAAGCATCGCAAGGTGTAGATATAGACCATGGCAGCGGGGAAAGCCATCAGTGAGCTGTCGAATCGGTCGAGCATTCCTCCATGTCCTGGAAGGATGTTGCCAGAGTCCTTGATGCCGAGTCGTCGTTTAATCATCGACTCCACAAGGTCGCCCCATGTGCCGAATAGCACCACGACAATGGCCAGTCCAGCCCATTCGAGATGATTGAGCAAGGGGCTTGTCTCGCTGAAATTATTGGCATTGAGTGCGATGAGTTGCGAGGCGATGATAGCGAAAACTCCACCGCCAATAGACCCTTCCCAACTCTTCTTGGGCGAGATGCTGGGGAAGAGTTTCGTTTTTCCTATTTTCGACCCCACGATATACGCACCTGAGTCGCTGAGCCAGATAAAGATGAAGACAGAGAGAGTGAAGATTGGCGTATAATAAATAATGTAGGTGTGGTCTTCGTAAGTCTTGAAGAAAGAGAGGATGCAGATGGTAGAGAAAGGAAGAGCGATATAGAGTTGCGCCATCAGTGCGAAAGCCCAGTTGAGCAATGATTTCTCGTAGCGCATGTACAACTCACAGATAGGCAGGTAGATGATGGAGAGGACATAAGGGATGAAGACTTCCGCTCCTGCTATCTCTCTGTTGAAAGCGAAGACAGCCGCGAAGAGATATACTCCAGCCACCGTAGTAATGAGCCTGTTGACCTGTAAGTTGAGGTTCTGGTTGATGATTGTGGTGAATTCCCAGATGGTCATCCCTGTAATCACAGCAAAGAGGATGGCGAAAGTCATCCAGTTCCATAGGATTCCTCCTATCAGCACCAGGACAAAGACCAACCCAGTGAGTGTTCTGACTACGAAATTGCTTTTCATTGTTCTTTTCTCTTTTAGGATTTATTGTTCCGGATTGTATAGAGATTCCGGGTTCCGTAATCTCTAAGCCTTGTTGTCGTTGTCTTGCTGTTGTTCAGCTTGACGTGCTTTTTCCACGACCGCATCGATAGCCTTTTGTCGGATGATGTCAGCGTTGGTGTCGCTTGAAGAGGGAGCATTCTCTCCGTCCTTGTCCTCTTCTTTCTTCTCGTCCTTCTTGCTGGCAGCATTTGCTGCCAAGAGTTCGTCGGTTCGTGAAGTCCAGGGCCGTTTTCCGAAAATGTTCTCCACATCCTCAGCGAAGATGACCTCTCGGTCCATCAGAATCTGTGCGAGTTGTCGATGTCCTTCCTTATGTTCGGCGATGACCTTCTTAGCCCTTTCGTACTCGATGGCGATGAGTTTCTTCACCTCCTCGTCAATGAGTTCGGCAGTATGCTCGCTATAAGGTTTTTGGAACTGGTACTCCTGGTTGTTGTAGAAGCACAGGTTGGGCAGTTTTTCTCCCATTCCAGCGTAAGCAATCATCCCGTATGCTCTTTTTGTAACGGTCTCGAGGTCGTTAATGGCCCCTGTTGAGATATGTCCGAGGCAGAGTTCCTCAGCAGCCCTTCCTCCGAGTGTTGCACAAATTTCGTCGAGGAGTTGTTCTTTTGTGGTGATTTGTCTTTCCTCAGGCATATACCATGCAGCTCCGAGAGCTTGTCCTCTTGGCACGATAGTGACTTTCACCAGTGGGTTGGCATATTGTAGGAACCATGAGACGGTGGCGTGTCCAGCCTCATGGAGTGCGATGGTTCGTTTCTCGTCGTCGGTCATCACCTTGTTCTTCTTCTCCAGTCCTCCGATGATACGGTCAACAGCATCGAGGAAGTCCTGTTTGCAGACCCACTCGTTGCCGTGTCTGGCGGCGATGAGCGCAGCCTCGTTGCAGACATTAGCGATGTCGGCTCCGGAGAATCCAGGTGTCTGCCTGGCGAGCATATCCACATCCACACTTTCGTCGATTTTGACTGGCTGGAGATGCACATTGAAGATTTCCTTTCGTTCGTTCACATCAGGCAAGTCAACATGAATCTGTCGGTCGAATCGTCCGGCTCGGAGTAGCGCCTTGTCGAGTATATCAGCCCTGTTGGTTGCGGCGAGTATGATGACGCCGCTGTTTGTGCCGAATCCGTCCATTTCGGTGAGCAATTGGTTGAGCGTGTTCTCTCTCTCGTCGTTGCCCCCCATATTCAGAGACTTGCTACGCGCACGTCCTATGGCGTCGATTTCGTCGATGAAGATGATGCATGGTGCTTTGTCCTTGGCCTGTTGGAATAGGTCTCGCACACGGGAAGCCCCCACTCCGACGAACATTTCCACGAAGTCGGAACCCGACATGCTGAAGAAAGGCACGTTGGCTTCACCTGCCACCGCCTTAGCCAAGAGAGTCTTACCAGTTCCTGGAGGTCCTACGAGCAATGCCCCTTTGGGAATCTTACCACCCAGTTTGGTGTATTTTTCTGGATTCATGAGGAAATCCACGATTTCACGCACCTCCTGCTTGGCCTCCTCTTGTCCAGCCACGTCTTTGAAGGTCACTCTCATGGTGTTCTTTCCGTCCTTGTCGAAAAGTTTTGCCTTAGACTTGCCGACGCTGAAAATGCCACCTCCCATACCACCTCCGGCTCTTCTCATGATGAGAATCCAGAATACGATGATGAGCACTAATGGTCCAAGTTGCCAAAGAAGCGTGACAAACCAATCGTCGTCATGGTCATAAACCACCTCTCCATCGAACTTGCCTTCGTCGGTTTTCTTATCAAGGAAAGCCTCGAGGTTCTCCATGGAACCGAACTCCACCTTCAATGTAGGGTTCTTTCCCACTCGGTCCTTTCCCTTACCGAAGACATCCCTGACATATTTGTCCTTGACGAACATCTGCAAGGTGAGGTTCTTCTTGTCGATGAGTACTTTGCTGGCGTATCCCTTGTCGATGTATGATTTGAACTTGGTGTAGTCGGTTTCTCCCACATTGTTTTCGCCCATTCCATTCTGTGAGAAAATGAAATAGAGCAGTCCAATGCCAATGATGATATAGAGCCAAGAGAAGTTGAACCTTGGCGTAGGGTTGTTGCGGTTTCCTCGTCCGTTGTCAACGGGTTGTTGGTTATTGTTGTCGTTTTGATTGTCCATAATTAATGATTCGGAAAAGTTGATTAATCGTCAATCACCATTCATCAGGGATTTCAGTCTTTCGTGCATCCTCCCAGAAGTTATCAAGGTCGTAGAATTCTCTTGTGTCGGGCAGGAAGACGTGAGCCATGACATCGCCATAGTCGATGACGACCCAGAAACTGTTGTTCATTCCCTCCTTCCCGATAGGATTGATGGACCATTGTTGTTTGACCTTGTCTTCGATAGCATCAGCGATGGCAGAGACTTGTGTTGGTGTGTTACCTTCACAGACAACGAGATAACTACAGATAGTGTCGTCAATAGAAGTAAGGTCGGACTTGACGATTCTCTTGCCCTTCTTGTCCTGGACTGCGCTGATAATTGTATTGACCAGTATTTCTGATTCGTTCATAAAAAAGTTTTAGTTCATGTTCGTTTGGTTACAGCATACAAAATTAATCAATTAATTGGACATACAGGAAAAAACAGGCACAGTTTTAGTTTTTTTTGTGAAATCGGCGCAACAATGAATGTTTCATAACAAATGTTAAAACAAGGGATATTTATACAAAATCGAAGATTTAATGAATATTTTGTGTGTTTTCGGGGTGGTTATTGTATATTTATACAATGTTATATACAAAAATGTTTCATGGGTATGACAAAATGAAACATTAAACCATTGACCATTGAACATTGGCTTCGCCTAAAATGCTCACGCATTTTGGTAATTTCACTCAGTAAACGTTATTTAACAGAAAAATAACTTAAAAAATTTCTTTTATGTTGTGGAAAGGTATAACTTTGGCGCGAATTTCAAACAAAGATGTTCAACAATTTTAAAGTTTCAAAGTATGAAAAAGATTTTGGTATGTGCATTGGCAGCTGTTGCACTGACATTGACAAGCTGTGACCAGACAAAGAAAGAGACCACTACTGCAGAAGTAACAGAGGCAGTTGAATCTCAAGACCTCACAAGCGCGTTAAAGGACGCACTTGAGAAGAAGGATGCAGCAAGCATCCAGACAGCCGTAGAGGCAGCCCAGGCAGAGATTGACAAGCTCCAGGCAGACGGCAAGATTGACCAGGCAAAGGAAGCTTTGAAGAGTTTGCAGGCATGGTTGACAGAGAACGCCGAGACCGTGAAGGGCATCGTTGGTGACAATGCTGTTGTGAATGGTTTCCTTGACAAGGTAGGTGCCATCAACATTGACTCCCTCGCAGTTCCCGCCGGTGTGGAGAAAGCAACTGAGGCAGTAAATGACGCTAAGGCCGCCATAGATGACGCCAAGGCCAAGGCAGAAGAGGTTCAGGAAACCGTTGAGGACGTGAAGGCAGCGGTTGAGGACGTGAAGACCGCCACAGAGGACGTGAAAGAAGCCGCTAAGGACGCTAAGGAGAAGATTGACGCCGCCAAGGATTTGCTGAAGAAGAAATAATCACATTCCACTCATAAAAAAATGGGGTATTCCTGCAGGAATGCCCCATTTTTTTTATAATTTTGCAGCGGATTTCAGATAGGACGAATCAGTGAGTTATGGTTCGACGGGTCAGACCAGTCGCTCAAGTCCGAGAGAATTGCTGATTCCATCCTTTCAGACAATAGAGAATCCTCTGACTCACCACAGAATGTAATTATCGCACAAAACAGATATCTTTCCCATGGGAGGTTTTTTTGGTACAGTTTCTAAAAAAGGGTGCATGACCGACTTATTTTATGGTACGGACTATCACTCTCACCTTGGCACACGGCGTTGCGGTCTTGCCACATTTGACAAAGAACAAGACAAGTTCATCCGTTCAATCCACAACTTAGAGAACGCTTACTTCCGTTCGATTTTCGAGGACGACCTTGACAAGTTCACAGGTAACGCGGGCATCGGCATCATCAGCGACACTGATCCTCAGCCGATTATCTTCAACAGTCACTTAGGTCGTTTCGCCATAGTTACAGTGGCCCACATCTGTAACCTTCAGTCCATCGCCAACCGTTTGTTGTCCGACAACCACCACTTCGCGGAGTTGAGCAGCGGCAACATCAACCAGACAGAACTCATCGCACTGCTGATTACAGAGGGCAAGGACTTTGTTGAAGGCATCACGAATGTCTTCAACCAGATAGAAGGTTCCTGTTCCATGCTCATACTGACCGAAAACGGCATCATCGCCGCCCGAGACAAGCTGGGTCGGACGCCCATCATTATCGGCAAGAAAGACGACAGTTATGCGGTATGCAGTGAGTCCACTTGTCTTCCCAACCTCGACTACGAAGTGGACAGTTATGTAGGTCCAGGTGAGATTGTCCATATTACAGCCGACAGTGTACGGCAGATGAAGGCCCCTCAGGCAGATATGCAGATTTGCTCATTCCTGTGGGTATATTACGGTTTCCCCACTTCCTCCTACGAAGGCATCAACGTGGAGGAGGTACGATTCAAGATAGGCATGAAAATGGGTCAGCAGGACGACAGCGAAGTGGATTGCGCTTGTGGTATTCCCGACAGTGGCACAGGCATGGCCTTGGGTTATGCAGAGGGCAAAGGTGTTCCCTATCACCGTGCGATTGCCAAATACACTCCGACATGGCCCCGTAGTTTCACTCCGAGCCGTCAGGAACTGCGCAACCTTGTTGCAAAGATGAAACTTATTCCCAACCATTCGATGCTTGCCGACAAGCGTATGCTGTTCTGTGACGACTCCATCGTGCGCGGCACCCAGTTGCGCGACAATGTCAGTGAGTTCTTCAACTATGGTGCGAAGGAGGTACATGTTCGCATCGCTTGCCCACCGCTGATTTACGGTTGCAAGTACATTGGTTTCACCAACTCGAAGAGTGACATGGAACTGATTACTCGCCGCATCATCCAGGATTTAGAGGGCAGTCCCGACAGCAACCTCGACAAATACGCCACCACCGGCACTCCGGAATACGAGCGATTGGTGGAGGAGATACGCAGTCGTTTTGGTCTCACGTCCCTCAAATTCACCAAGATAGAAGACCTTATCGCCGCCATCGGCCTTCCCAAGTGCAAGGTCTGCACCCATTGCTTCGACGGCAGCAGCAGGTTCTGAAAATGACGAAAGAAATATGTCTTGCAGAATCCCTGATGCTTCTTCAGAACTGATAGTTATCGTCGTTGAAATACTTAGAGACAAAAGATGAAAATTTCTTTTGCCAGTATTTTCTTATTATATCCAGTAAAACAATAAAGGAAAGATAGACTAAGATAATAGGTACAATCACAGCAAAACCATGAACAGAAAGGTATCTATTGACCAATTCAACAACTATTGAGTGCGACAAGAAAACAGGGAAGGATAATGTCGCAATATAATTAATACTTTTAGAGGACATGTCAGCCTGCTTTTCAAACAAAATAAAGAGAGCAAGAGCCGAAAGAAGCACAAGTGGATTATTGTAAGCAAAAGAGAAGTCTCCATTTCTGAACATGCTGAGTGTGTAAATCGATAGTATAGAAAGAATAAAGACGAAAAGCGCCGTTATTCTTCCTATCTTTATGGGGAAACGTCTCACATATCTTCCAAGGATATATAGATAAATGAAATTAATGACACTGAATCCATTAGCATTGCCTACTTTATTCATAATGAAACCAAAATAGACATTCATCCACGTGAACAGTATCAAGCAGTAAAAATACTGCTTCTTACTAATACTGTTCAGGCAACTGTTAAGGAATGGTGAAATAATCATCAAAGCGATATAAGTGGGCATAAACCACCCGTTGCTTAAAGGCAGTAAAAACTTGAGTGCCGCAGTCTTACTTATGTCACCAAGTATAAGATATGCCGAAAGAAAATTAAACAGTTCGTAGAACGCGCAACAGAACCAGAGTTTGGATATTTTCAATATAGACAGTTTTATTGTGAAGTAACCTGAAATAAGTACGAAAATATCCACCCCAACGATAAATACACTTATGCAAGCATTAGCCACTGAATCTGGGATTACGTAATGCGGTTTAGGGATATCGAAACCAGCAGGATTAAGAGCAAATACCACTATATGCTCTAACATAATAAAAATTATAGCCACAATCCTCAGAAGTTCAATATTCGATGCTCGCATAGTATGAAAGAATTTATAAATAAAAAGGTGTGCCAAGCAACTTGACACACCTTTTTCAGTATTGTTCAATCAAATTATTTTGTATATAATAAGGAAGAAACACCACTTGTCAACCAAGAATAGTCAGCTGGGTTGCTAATCCAGTTAGTGATGTTTGGATATGCAACAACTACATCTGTTCTCTCGATTGGCCACTGCCAAGTCAGAGGAGTAGACAGAGACTGGTTAGCAGAACCAACATAGTAAGTCTTGCCAAGAACCATAGCCTGTGGAACAGCACCTGCAGTAGTAGAGATTTCAATTCTATTCTGACCGTTATCCACATTATCAACAATGATGAAGAATGGAGAACCATTAGCCTGTACAGAAGCGAAATCGATGCTGAAATCGGCAGGAACAGTGATTTCTGTAGAAATTGGATCAAGACCATTCACACCAGTGATATTGCTAGTACTTGTGAAACCAGTATTGATGATAGTACCAGGAGCCTGATCGAAAGCTTCGTGAATTTCGCCGAAGAGGTCAACAGGTTGTTCCTCGCCTCTGTAATAAACATGAGCGGGAAGAACACCACCTGCGCACTCAAGATTTACACGAATAGTCATGACTTCCTCATCTGGATTAACAGCAGCGTAGTCAAGAGTCAAAACAACATCGTTGAAGTCGAAGTCATCATCAGCACCGAGGTCCTCGAAAGCAATGGTTACGGAATTTCTTTGCTCCAGAGGTTTAGAAGAAGTAGCGACATTCTCAGTGTAGAACACGATATCGTTCATATCGTTGTCAGATTGAGAACCTACGAGATCCTCAAGACCTACGACACCGAGAGATGATTCGTTAGTAACGACTTCAGTTTCACCAGTAGTGGATTGAGAAGTTTCAACCTTTGCATACACAGCAACAGGAGTCTGTTTTGGATTCCTACTCTTCTCTGAGTAATAAACCTCACCATTCATGTCTGACCTAAAGTCAGTGTTAGTGATAGTAAGACCAAGACGATTTCCTACACCGATTTGAATCTTGATAGGCTTCGAGAGAACATACTCATCAGCTGAGATTGAAAGACCATTCGGATTAAGGTTAGGATATGGGGTTGCACCTTCCTCGACATCAAACTTCTTGAGATAATCACCAAACTGATATCCAACCACCTCGTAATCTTCATTATCGAAGTCACGATATTTGATAGTTGGGTTAAAGATATTACCTGTAGAAGCAATTCCTCCAGCTGGATTAACTACATAGTAACCAACATAGTCCTCACTTGTCTCATTAATGAAAATAGGATAGAGAGTTACAAAACCTTCTTCATCTGCCTCGAGGAGGAAATCATTTGCATATTGGCTGTGATTAGTACCCTCTGTGAACAGTCCTTGGAGTGATCCAAGAGCAGCAGGAATGTTATCATAGAACTTCTTAGTGAACTGTGCGTAGTCCTCTGAGAAATTAAGATTGATAGCATCCTTGAGAGATTCTGGATAGACAGTTGGAGTGGAAGCGAACTTAGCAACAACTTTTCCGTTCTTGGCAGGAACAGCAGCAGAGTACTTTGTTTTAGCACCTCCGTTGTCAACAACAAAGAAGAGTTTCTTAGCACCTTGTGAAACGTCGAACTTCAACTGTGATGTTACACGAGAGTTGAGGTTCTTGAAATCACCGAGAAGAGAAGCACCAGCAGTCAAAGGATCAGCATCATACACTTTAACGCTGTAAGTGTCACTCTTTGGAGTAGCGAGTGAAGCCTCCAATGTTACAGAGTTAACAGCATTGAAAGTGTGGTTCTGATTCACCTTTCCAAAGACCTTCTGGAAGTTGGACTCATAGGCGTTGACCTTGTCTACTCCGACTGCATCGTCGTTAGAGCAGCTTGTGAACATAGCAGTTCCAAGAGCACCTAAGGCAGCAAAAAATAGAATTTTTTTCATGCTTTTGTGAATTAAAAAGTTAATAATATAAATTAAAAAATCCCTATGTTCTTGATATATAAAACGTTATGTTTTGCGCGGTTGTATTCTATTCAAATTTCTTTTTGATTTCTTTTTATTTTCCCTCGTATTCATCCTCATAAATCTTTGCAAAGATAACATAAATTATGATAAAGCGAATGAGAAATCATCAAATTATGCCATGTGTTAACATTTTTTAAGACTTGAAAACTAAAGAGGGATTCATGTCATTTTTAATTGAGCAAATGGGCTTTAATGGTTTTCGTTTTGTTCGTCGGTGGTAGCAGGGTTTGTGATGGTGTCCTTGTACTTAAGGATGAGCGAGAGTATATGCTTCTTGTCATCGACAGTAGCCGTGCCGGCATACTCCTTTTTTATTTCGTCGCCAGCAATGGAGACGACAGTGTTGGTGAGGTTGAACTGCACATTATATATAAGAGGTGCTCCGGCATCGTCGAATTTCTTGATTTCGACATTGTGGACGGTGTAGAATCCTCCGTCGCCACCGTTCTCCTCATAGAGGTTATTCATGTAATCAACCATATCCTCAGGGGTGAGGTCAGTCTTGCCGAGATAGGAATTGACGGTAGAGCCAATGGTGGAGCGCAACAAGGTCTCGTCGTTGTCAGCCAGTGCCTGGAAATGGTTGTCGAGAACAGCCTTGACACTCTCCCTCTCCTGGTTGGTGAGATTGCCGTTAATGAGTTTCTCCGATATGGCCATTGCTTCATCGACATACTTACCATCAGAGAAGGTGTCGATATAGTAGTCGATGGCTTCCTTGGTGTTCTTGCTTTTGGCTTCGAAGAAAGATAGCGAGTCAAGTTTAGTGTATGCAGTTTTATGGTAGAACCCGTTGCTGAACATGTCCATGAAGTCGTGCATGGCCTGTGATTTGTTCTGGCTCACCGCGGCTTTCCAAGCCGCTTTTTCTCTGATGAGGTTCTCGTACATGGACTTGGCCTCAGCGGAGTGGAGTCCGGACGCGAAGTCTGAGATATAGTCATCGAGTGCATCCTCGAGTTCGTCGGCATCGAAGTTATTGCGGTACTTCATCACGAGGTTCCAAGCCTCCTCCTCTTTCTCGCTGTTGTAGTCAGGTATTTGGAGAGTCCAGTAGGCGTATGCTCCGGCTCCGAGAAGAAGCAGTAAGAGTACAAGATAGCAGTTCCTCTTCCATGCCTTGCGTTTTCTCACCTTGTTGATGACGTTGAGCAGGTATGGATTGGAAGGGTCGTGCTGTAGTCCGAGTGTTGCTATAGCCTTTGCATCCTTATAGTTCTTGTCCTTGAGACAGATGTCGGAGTCCTCGACACAACTCTTGACGAACTCATGGACGACCTGTTCCCTGAGTTCGGTGAAGGAGTGGCTGTTAGGGTACTCCTTGATGAGCGCGTCGATTTCGGCGAAAGCCGACTTGAATCGTTTGGCGTTGAGGTCTTTGAGTACCTTGGTGTAACGAGTGTTGAGTTCAGCCTGCGTTTGTTCTTCAGTCTTTTCCCTCCCGTCAGCGTCTTCTTTGCCAGCGATGGGATAGCCGCAATTGGGGCATTTAGTTGCCTCGCTCGATACTTCATGTCCACATTCAGGACATTTGATAAGTGACATTTCCACCTTATAAATATAATGTGTCTGAGGGGCGGACAGTGCAGTACTGTCGTGAAGCCCATATTATACAATTCACCTACAAAATTAGCACATAATCTTGAAACAAGGGCATTATCCACTTTTTTTTTCAAATAAAGTGGAAAAATAGATGTGATTCACGGTATTATTTATAATTTTGCAGTGATTTTTTCGGGAATCCGGATATTCTGTGTTTTTCGAAACCCAATTAACACGTTACTAAAAAGAAAACGATACGAATATGAAGAAGATAACACCATCATTCTTGCTCCTTACCATATCGGTATTGTTGCTGACGACCCTTGGATGCAGTACGAAAGAAGTGAAATACGACGTGGTTGAAGAGCGTCGCGAGTCAAGACTGGTCGATGGGGACCCAGTCAGTCCTCAATGCGAAGTGTTTGTGCACATGCCTTTCCTTCCGACCGACGGTGACGAGGATGTGCGCAAGGTAGCCACTAAGATCAACAACCAGTTGCTGAAAGAGTTCTTCAACAGCGTTGGCGAGCCCCATGAGGCTGTGAGCCAGTTTGTGGAAAACTACTTGAAAGAATACAAAGAAGACCGCTACGAATACTATGTGTCGGAGCGTTCCACCTGCGAGGCAGAGGACACGAGTTTTCTGAATCACGCTTACAGCGCGTACCTGAGCATCGAAGGAGCCATCACCCCTGGTCGTGAAGGTATTGTGGGTTTCACGGTCAACCAGGAAGTCTATAACGGTGGTGCGCACCCGGTCAGCACCACCTACTACGTGAATTTCAACACTGTGACAGGAGATGAAGTGAAGATTTCCGACCTCTTTCTCACAGGCACCCTTGACCAGTTGACAGACCGGATTACCAAGGCGATAGCCCAGAACAACGGTGTGCGCGACAAGGACGAACTCCTCAACCTGGGCTACGATGAGATTGGCACTCCCCAAGAATACCTGTTCGGTCGCGACAGCATCACCTTCTTTTATAATGTTTATGAAATCGGTCCGTATGCCTTAGGTTCCACTGAAGTGAAAATCGCCTACAAGGATTTGGAGGACATTATGGTGAAGTGATACTTTTAGAGACCATAGAGTTCTTAAGGACCTTAGAGTCTTTAGAAACCTTACAATTATGGAACAGATACTCAGATATTTTCCCGACTTGACGGAGGTTCAGCGTACTCAGTACGAGCAACTATACCCGCTCTACACCGACTGGAACAGCAAGATTAATGTCATTAGTCGCAAGGACATTGAGAACCTCTATGAGCACCATGTGTTGCATTCCTTAGGCATAGCCAAGGTCATCAGTTTCCGTCCAGGGACCCATGTGATGGACCTTGGCACGGGTGGTGGTTTTCCAGGCATCCCCTTGGCCATCATGTTTCCCGAAGCAGAATTTCATCTTGTTGATAGCATCGGGAAGAAGGTTCGTGTAGCTCAGGATGTGGCAGAGTCCATTGGTTTGGAGAACGTTCGATTCAGTCACGCCCGTGGTGAGGACATCAAGGACAAATACGACTTTGTGGTGACCCGTGCTGTGATGCCGTTGGTGGATTTAATGCGTGTGGTGCGTAAGAACATCCATCACGAGATGCGCAACTCCCTGCCCAACGGCATCATAGCTCTGAAGGGAGGCGAACTGGACCGTGAGATGGCATCCATGCGCAAGATTTGCTTTACCTGGGACTTGAAGGATTATTTCAGCGAGGAGTATTTCTCCACCAAGAAAATGGTGCACGTGACGGTGAAATAGGCTGTCAGGAAATGAAAGCATCTCGCACTACCACAAAGACTTGAGAGTCATGGCAATAGTCTTTGAGAAACGCTCACGCCCATACCTTTTCAAGTGCATAGGGTCTTTGAAAAACAAGGTGTCGGAGTCATATAACGTGGAATAGTCCAAGAAAGGTATTCCTGCATTTTCCGCCAAAGAGTCAACCATGTCATGGAATTCATCCATATCAAAATGGCTACACCCGTCCTTGACATGAGTAGGAGAACATACAATAACCATTTTGACACCTTTCTTTTTGGTTTCATCTAAAAAGCGTTTGAAAAGTTCGATTATCCGTGAATTGCACTCCAAAGGATGATGATCCTCATTTGCAAAATAGTTCGTTTTGAAATACTCATTCTTAGGCTCTTCCACCTTATTGGATAAAATAGTCTGAACTTTATCTATGCAATCAACCAGATGCCCTCTGTATTTGAACGGCAAATACTTGAACAAAACCGACAGTTCAGGGCAAGTTTCAATGTAAAAATCAAATTCAGGTCTGTTGATATAAGGAAGCAAATCCAGGTTGTAACGAGGATTTACATCGTCGAAATACGCCCAAGGCGCGACATCAAGTATTATGTATTTCGGCATGAGATTACGCTGTATATAAGGTCTGTACATGACATTGTAAGTGAAGTCGAAAGGATAACCTTGAAGTCCCAGATTACAGCATTTCATCGACAGCACAGAGTCTAGAACCTCTGGAAGATAGTTTTGGGCTGCCCGTGAATTACCCAAAATAATAAGATCGGCATCTACATGCTCGTCATATGCTTTGCTCATATCGCTTCGAGGCCAAACATTGTCATGCCTCAGTGAAATGGTATCGTAGCCATACTGAAATATGTAAAGTGGTATCAACCACAAAATAGCAACACATGATAATTTAATAAGGAAACGTTTCATAATCAATCAGAACTGGAAGTAGATGAATTGGTTCATTTGGTTAGGAATAAGGCAGAAGATGAGAAAAGCCACAACAGTATAGATAAGCCATCGGAGCCACCCATTCTTGATACCAGAAATCATCAGCGCATGCTGTTTGTTTCTCTGCACCCACTCCACCGCCATCATCAGCAGACACCAAATGAGCGCGGGAATGCAGTCCAGCCCTCCGACATGGAACAATGAGGTGGTAAACATCTGGCCGCAGTAACCGACAGCCTGTCCTATGCTCTCGGAACGAAAGATCACCAACCCTATCATGGCGAGGAAAAAGGTTGCTGTCATCCGCAGACAATCCTTGAAGCGCGGCAGGAGCCTTTCAGCCGCGACGATGTCTTTGTTCTTGACATTGAGTCCCATCAGGTTGCCGATGATGATGAGCAGCGCATTGTAGAGTCCCCAGACGACGAAAGTCCAGTTGGCTCCGTGCCACAAGCCACTGACAAAGAAGACGATGAGCGTATTGCGTATGATTTTTGCTCTTGAGCACCGGCTACCTCCAAGGGGAAAATAGAGGTAGTCGCGAAACCAAGACATCAGCGAGATATGCCACCTCCGCCAGAACTCGGCGATGTCGCGTGAGAAATAGGGATAGTTGAAGTTGCGCTTGAGGTCGATGCCGAATAGGCGTGCGCACCCTATGGCGATGTCGCTGTATCCGGAAAAGTCGCTGTAGATTTGGAAGGTGAAGAGTATGGCCACGAGCAGTAGATGGAAGCCAGTCTGTCCGGCATAGCCGTCCCAGTACTGATTGACGACGATGGCACAGTTGTCGGCCACCACCAATTTCTTGAAGAACCCCCAGAGCATCTGTCGGCACCCATCCACAGCCTGCGCATAATTGAATGATCGAGGCTTCTGGAACTGCGGCAGCAGGTTGGTAGCGCGCTCGATAGGTCCAGCAACAAGTTGCGGAAAGAAGCTGATATATGCAAAGAACTCCACGGGGTCGTGGGTGGCGCGTATGTTCCCCTTATACACGTCAATGGAATAACTCAGGGCTTGGAAGGTATAGAAACTGATGCCCACTGGTAGCACAATATTCAAAGTCGTCCAACCGAGTTCATAGCCCATGGTCTGGAAAAGCATACTGATATTCTCCATGAAGAAATTGAAGTACTTGAAAACGCACAGTATGAGCAGGTTCACTATGATGTTGGAGGCGCAGACTATCCTTTGAGTCCTAAGGTTGCATTTATACTTCTCCAGAAGCAAGCCGCTGAGATAACTACATAGCGACGTGAATGCTATAAGCAGTAGGAAGCGCCAGTTCCACCATCCATAGAACACGTAACTGGCCACGACGACGAAAAGATTCTGCCATCGGCGTTCCTTGAACACAAACCAGTAGAGCAAAAAAACCACTGGCAGAAACAACAGAAAATGAAAAGAATTAAAAAGCATCGATGTTACTCCTAAATAAGAGAAAGAAAAACAAAAGCAAAGTTACAACTAAAAAACAAGGTAAAGAAACTGGAGTATACGTGAATCTATCTTCCCAACATCTTTTTTATTCTATTGTACCCGAAGAAAGACAAAAACCTTATCAATTTATCTTTTTTTTCACGCATGACATATAATTCTACCATGTTTTGGTACATGATATAGAGTACGTTCTCATCGTGATCGTCTATAACCTTCTGGGTTAGTTCCGCAGTGGCTTGAGGCAAGAAAAAGTCCCATTTCCTATGGAATTTGAAGCAGTTTTCCCAGAATGACTTACTTCGCTTTCCGTCAGACTTGTGTTCAATCAGCACAGAAATGACCTCTATCCTGTATCCCGCTTTCAGCACCTGCATGGAAATATCCATGTCGTAAAAATGGAAATCTGAATATGTTTCTATGTCCCATTTCAAGTTCTTATTAAACAACTCCCTTTTAGTGAACAGCCACACCCCGTCAATAGCCACCACATTCCTGTTACAGGAATCGTTGCCAAAAACTGTATCATCAACTTTGTACTTTCCATCCACTGTTTTTCCCTGTAGAATCCTACCCTTGATAGAGGACCATGCATTAGACCAATAATTTGTATTTCTTGCGATATAGATTGAGCCAGCGACTCCAAGTAGTCCAATATTATCGTCTGCCCTCATTCTGTCTATGCACACCACACCCCAGTCATCAGAATGAAAGAGCACATCCTCGTGCATGAAGCACAAATAGTCATACCTGGCCAAAGCGACCCCCTGGTCATAGGCCTGGAAGATACTCATTTTTCCAGCTGAATTGTCTATCCATATCACTTCATATTCTATATGTCCTATGGTTGAGTTTATATTCTCCATAAGAGCAACGTCCTTTCCGGGGTTGCGGGAACATATAATAATGGAAATCATAAATGCATTATTTAACTAGGGTTGCACAATCAATTAGAATGCAAAAATAGGAAAAAAAACTCTCATATAATTGCCCAAGACCTAATTAATTCTTAATTTTGTAGTTTAAAAACTTATATCAGACACGACAGACTGAAAATGAATATTCTCTTTATTTCTCATAACGCTAACCAAACTGGTGCCCCTCTTGCTCTTTTATGCCTGCTTAAAAGCATAAAAGAAAAAGCAAAAGATTTGACCTTTTCAGTCTTTCTTATGGACAATGGACCTCTGACAGAACAATTTAAGGAACTGTGCCATGTCATCTCCCCCCAGTCCAGTCCATGGAATTTGAAGAAAGTCCTCACTCCCGTCCGTTTGCGGGATCGACTCTTCATACGTATGTTGATACATCACATCAAGAGCCAGCATTATGACTTGATATATGCCAATACCATCTCTTCGTTCAACTGCGCGATTTCACTGAAGGAGATTCTCCACATCCCCATCCTTCTGCATATTCACGAATCGAAGAGCACCTTGTCAGCATTCAACATCAATTCGAGAACTTTAGGCAAATGCGACCACATGATAGCAGTCAGCCACAAAGAATATGACTCCTTAAGAGAGATGGGTGTAGAAAAAGATAGGATAAGTGTGATTTATCCTATTTCAAGTTTAGCAGAAAAATTACTGAGAAACCCACTATATAGTCAAATAGAAAAAACGGAAAAAGACTGGAGTAGAATCACCATCGGCTGTGTAGGTCCTCTGATATCGCGCAAAGGCGCCGATTTTATTCCTATGGTTATGAATGCACTATTTACAAGGCATCCGGACTGCAACTTTGAAATTCACATCATAGGCGACTACCTTGATGAACTAAGAGACACCATCAATTATGACATCAAGCGTATAGGTGGTGAGAAAAACATTCATTTTCATGGAATGATAAAAGACCCCATTCTCGACTACAATAACATTGACGTTCTCCTTGTTCTGTCACGCGAAGAATCGTTTTCCCTTGTTGTTCTCGAATTCGGTCTCATGGGTAAGCCAGTCATATTGTTTGATGGTTCATGCGGAGTACAGCATTTCCTGCGTAACAATGATAATTCTATCATAGTGCCATACATGGATTTCAATGCCATAGCTGACGCCATCGACCTAATGGCCAAAAGACATGAAGAGTGTTTACGTCTCGGTAGGAATCTACAGTCAACGATGAGGGAACACTATAATACTACCAGCACAAACGAGGCCATCATAGAAGTCATTTACCTTTTCAATAAAAAGCAGATATGATTGACCTATACTCCGTTTAGTTTAATAATTACAGAACCACAATCCTTTGATCTACTAAACAATATGAGACTATTGGTTATAATCGTGACATTCAACGGAATGAAATGGGCGGAAAGATGTTTCTCCAGTTTGGAGACATCCGTTCTCCGTCCTGATGTATTTGTGGTTGATAATGGTTCTACGGATGGTACCATAGACTTCATCAAGTCGCATTATCCCAACACCATTGTGATAGAGAACTCCAAGAACGTCGGTTTCGGCCAAGCCAACAACCAGGGTCTCCAATACGCCCTTGACCATGGCTATGACTACATCTATTTGATGAACCAAGACGCATGGGTGATGCCCGACACCCTCAGCCGGCTGACCGAAATCATGGAAGTTCATCCCGAGTACGGCATTCTGAGTCCGATGCAGTTGGAGAGCAATGGACAACGTATGGACAACAACTTCGCTTCCTTGACGTTAGGCCGCCTCATGAATTCCCCAGACTTCATCAACGACCTATACTTCAAACGTCTGCAGGATACCAGTGAGGTATCGTTTGTGATGGCCGCCCATTGGATGGTATCTTTATCCTGTCTTCGTGCAGTGGGTGGTTTTTCTCCCACCTTCCATCTTTATGGTGAGGACAACAACTATATCCAACGCGCCCATACCCATGGTTTCAAGGTCGGCATAGCGCCTGGAGTGCATGCCGTCCACAACCGCGAATACCGTGAAAAGACAAAGGAAGAAATCATCTTTTTCAACTTCTACAACGTTTGGGCAGTCAATCTGAGCACCCCATCCCACCTGAGTTGGACAATTGGTATAACGATATTTATTGACATGTGCACCAAAACAATAGAATACAAGTCATTCATCCCTTTCAAGGAATGGATGCGATTGCTCTTTCACTCGAGGAGTATCCGTCGCAACAGAAAAGTCAGCATGGAAGAACGATGCGCTTTTCTGAAGGACAATTTATAGAAGACTCCATAAATAAAACAAGTAGAGACGGGGCGAACCCCGTCTCTACTTGTTTTATTTAATGAGACTCTTTAATTGATGAGGTAGAACTTGGTGTATCCTTGGTAAGTGCATTTGACTGTAGCACGTCCGTCAGCCACATTTCCCACCACAATGTTAACGTCTGGGTTGTCAGCAGTTGCCTCAATCAGGGAGTTGTCCTTGAGAGGCGCATAAACCTGATAGCGGTTCTGCTCGGTGTAACCATTGGCATTGGTTGAGCGAACAGGTGTGTCGGGCAGGCGGAGCGTCTTTCCATCGACCTTGATGGTGACCACAGGCACAACAGGACGTTGGCACTCTTTTCCGATGCGTGAGAAACCGATTCCGTGAAGGTCGAACAGCCCTGTGGGACGCTGTGGTTGCCGCTGTCCGAATCCTCCGCCGGGGAACTGCCGTTGCTGTTGCTGCTCCTGCAGTTCTTCTCCCTCAGCCACGAGGTAGATGGCATGTTTGCCCTTGAGTCCCTCGACCTCAGGCACAGCCATCTGGTAGTTGCGGACCTGTCGGGGTGCATTGGCAGGAATGGTGATTACACCTATCTCTTTCCCTTTGTGGACATCGTTAGCGTAAGGTCCGTCGAGCATCACATGGATTTTCACCTCTGTATCGACTGTATGAGTAAGGAAGAGGTTGAGCGTAGTGCCGTCGCCTTTCTTTGTTCCCTCGAAAGCATTGACCCCCCTGTCGTTCTTGGCCAGTCCACCGAATCCGAAATACTTGAATCCAACAATGCCTTTGTTTCGAATGCCAGCGAGGTCCATGTGATTGTTCCACACATCCCAGTTGTCCTGCATCCATTCATTTCCAGTCATGTAGCAAGCGATGCCAGCCGAATAGTAATTATAAGGTGGCAGACCGAAAATCTGGAATCCCTCGGAAGTGACCTCAGCACCAGTGTAGCAAGTTCCGTCGGAGGCAGATGCTGTCCATTCGTTGTTCTTCGCATAGGGGTCATAGGCTGTGATACGGACAGTGCCCCCGTCAGCGACGGCTTTCTTATCCCATTCAATCTTCACTGGTGCCACCATAGGCTGTCGTGCGTTGCCGAAACCACGCGGTGGGCGATGATAGAAGACATACCATTGTCCGTTGATTTGCTGGAGCGAGCCATGGGTGTTGTGTGCGGCATTTGTGGTGGTGAGATGCGAACCGTCCTCATTAGGCACCACTCCACGGGAATCAACCAGTACACCCCCAGAACGCCAGGGTCCGAGAGGCGAGTCACCGAACGCGTAGCGAAGGGCGGAGTTGGTGGAACCCAGTCCGTAGTCAGGTCCCGAGTATCCAGAGAATACCATGACATACTTGTTTCCCACCTGACGGATGGAAGAAGCCTCGAAGAAGTTGAAGTCGCCGGGGTTCTGTCCTTTGTATAGCGACGGATATTGTGTACCCGCCGGGTCACGCACTTCTCCATAGCGCTCGCTTGCAGGTATGAAATAGTCGTGAATCTCAGTGCCGGGACGAACGGAGTACATAGTGGCAGGGTCGAGTTCGAAGGCAGTGGAATGTCGGAATCCATAGAAGACGTATGCCCTGTATCCGCGGTCATAGTCAGGGTCTTTCTTGTCTGTGATGTTCTCCACAAAGACAGAGGGGTCGAAGTCGATGATGGAGCCAGGTTTGCAGGCCCGTCCATCTTCAGTGAGGTTCACGGGTGTGAATGGTCCGTTGGGTCTGTCGCCCTTGCAAACCATGGGTGTACGTCGGTACCCACGTGAGTGGGGATATAGATAATAAGTCTTCTTTCCTGTCAGCCGGTCTTTCACCTCCACGAGGTCAGGAGCGAACATGGTGTCCCATTGTCCATCCACATAATGGGTGAAGATGGGTCCCTCGTCGCGCCATTGTCTGAGGTCCTCCACAGGTGCCGACCACATACGTATGTCTGGTCCGCAGTATCCAGTGAATGTCACATCATGTGAACCGATGATGTAGGCACGGAATTTGCCTGGATTGTCAGGGTCCTCAAACACACGAGGCTCTCCATCAGGCACATGTTCCCAAAGAGGGAGATAGGGGTTCTGGCCATTCATGGCCGTAGAGAAAAGGAAAAAGGCTGTCAGCGTGATTCCACACCTCACAGCCAAACGGCTCAAGCCCGTCATTTCAAAGATTTTCTTTCTTAGGTTCATATTCATACGTTTTATCAGTTGTTTTTGCAAAATTATACGAATCGCCAACAATTGCAAAAACACCGTGTAACGGATGCTTTATAATATGAAACATGAAACCAAGGAATGCCTAAGAATGCCTAAGAACACTTAGAAATACTTAGGGAAAAACAAGGATGGCCAAAAATTCGATTGAACGAGTGCCGATTATGCCCAATGGTCAATGTCCAATGGTCAATGGTCAATGGTCAAAAAACGACCTCGTCCATCAAGACATCGTGTGTTTCGGCGGGAATGGTCTCAAGGAACTGGAAGGGGAAGCAGAGTCCGATTTTCTTGCAGGTAATGAGAGGCAGAAGACGGTCGTAGAACCCTCGTCCCCTACCCAACCGATGCCCTTGCTTGTCGAAAGCCATGCCTGGTATGACAGCGAGTTGGATGGCGTCATAGTCGTTGAAAGCCTCGCCTTCAGGCTCCATGATTCCGAAAGCGCCTTCCATCATCCTTTCGGGCTGATAAACACGCAGTTGCAAGTTATCACCGACAACAACAGGAAGAAGTATGGTCTTCTGACCAGCATATTTTGCCAGCAGTGTAAGGGTGTCCACCTCATCGGGCAACGAACTGTAGAGCAGCACTATACGTGCTTGCACAAAGTCAGGGTGTTGTTCCAGTCGGTTCACCACGCATTCCGACAGTTGTAGCAGGTTATCATCTCCAAGTCGTTTTTTCTCCTCCCTGATACGCTTTCGCAACTCCTTCTTAGTCATGTACTTATCCCAAATACTTAGCAGATGCGATATAGAAAGGTGTGGACAGGCGAGCGTCGCGATTCGGTAGGCTTCCCTTAGCCACTTTCCTATTGTCCTCCTCTTTTTCCTCTTTGGCGTCGTCTTTTTTCTCCAGAACAGGCTTTGTCTTACCTTGTTTGTAAATTTCGATGGCCTTGAGTACAGTTGGGTCGTCCTGGTTCATATACATTTGGTAGTCGTTCTGGTCGAGGATAGTATAGATGATGTTGCCGTAGATGGCACGTTCGAATAATTCCTTCGACTTGATAATCATGAGGTTTCTTCTCACCAATCCCTTGCTGTCGGCGAAATGCACGAATTTCTCGAGTGTATTCTGCTTCCTCAAGTACTTGGCGATGTCCTCTCCCTCTGTGAACTGGGACAGCACCTGTCGGTTGTCGTCGCAATAATCAAAACAGAACTGTGCCACCAGTCCGCTGGAGACCGCCTGTGAGAAATACGCTGTGTAGCCCGTGGTGTCTTCTGCGACGAAATAGTCGGGCATCACACCACCCCCTCCATATACCACACGTCCGATTCCAGTATGGTAAACGGGTCCGTTTTGACGGATGCTGTCCTCGTTGAAGAACTCTCCATGCTCATATCTCGAGAGGATGTCCATCTCATAGTCCTTTCCCTTGCCATTGGTGTAGGGTTTCTGAATGCATCGTCCGGAGGGCGTATAGTAGCGGGCTATAGTGAGGTGAATCAACGAGCCGTCATTAAATTCGATGGGTTGCTGTACCAGTCCCTTGCCGAAAGTACGTCGTCCGATGATTACGCCCCGGTCGTTGTCCTGTATGGCTCCTGCAAAGATTTCCGCCGCAGAAGCGGTGATTTCGTCAGTAAGGACAATGATGGGCAAAGACTGGTATGCCCCCCTTCCGTCGCTCCTGTAATCCTCCCTCCTTGATTTCCGTCCCTCTGTATAGACGATGAGTTTGTTCTTTGGCAGGAACTCATTGACCATTTGGATGACAGCGGTGAGGTATCCCCCCGTGTTGCCACGGAGGTCAACCACAAGTCCCTTGAATCCGGCGTATTCGAGGTCAGCCAGTGCGAGAAGCAGTTCGGCATAAGTCGTCTCTCCGAAGTTCTTGATGCGTATGTATCCGAGTTCAGGATTGAGCATGTAGGTTGAAGTGACGCTGTAAACGGGTATATCTCCCCTGACCACCGTGAAATAGATGGGCTTCGGCTCTCCATGCCGTTTCACACCCAGTTTCACCTTGCTGCCTTTAGGTCCCTTCAATCGCCGCATGGTTTCCTCGTTGGTCACCTCCTTGCCGACAAAGGGTTTGTCGTCGACCGACACAATGCGGTCACCAGGCAGTATGCCCACATTCTCAGATGGTCCGCCCTTGATGACGTTGTTGACATGAACAGTGTCGTCCTTGATGGTGAACTGCACTCCAATGCCACTGAAACTGCCCTTCAGTTCGTCGTTGGCCGAAGCCGCGTCCTTAGCGGAGATGTATGATGAATGCGGGTCGAGTTCCGATAGGATGTTAGGCATAGCTTGCTCCACCAATTCGGATATATCGACCTTATCGACGTACTGGTCATCGATGATATAGAGCAGGTCGTTGAGTTTGTTGGACGTAGTGTTGATGATGTTGAGTCTGTTCCCTGAGTAGCGGTTGGCATAGAATGTTCCAATCAGTATTCCGATAATCACACTGACTGCTATGATTGTAGGGATGAATTTGGATGACTTGTTCATGCTTCTGATGATTGAAGTGTTGTAGTTTGTGATAAGTGTTTGTCGGAGGAAATCTGTTGAAAGTCGTCGTTCACTATTTCCCGTCGTATTGGCTGAGGTCGATGAACTTCACTTCGATACCCGCCCTCTTAAGTAGGTTGATGCCGTCGTCGAGTCTGTAGGTATTGGCATATAGCACTCTTTTGATGCCAGACTGGATGATGAGTTTTGCGCACTCAATGCAAGGGGAATCAGTGATATACATCGTGGCTCCCTTACTGGAGTTGTGGCTCCTGGCCAGTTTGGTGATGGCGTTGGCCTCGGCATGCAGGACGTAAGGCTTAGTGGCATTGTTTTCGTCCTCACAGATGTTCTCGAATCCAGAAGGTGTACCGTTGTACCCATCGGAGATGATCATGTTGTCCTTCACGACGAGTGCTCCCACTTTACGTCGCTGGCAGTAGGAATTCTCTGCCCATATCCGGGCCATTCTGAGATATCGTTGGTCGAGTAGCGATTGTTTGTTGCTGTCCATAATGCGAGTGATTTTTTCCAGAGATTCCAAAGCAGAATTATCTGATTGAGCCCATATTGATGTAACTGTTGTCGTCGCTGAAAATCTCGAGGATATTGGCATCTCCAGAATACCTGGAGACATTCTTGATGACTCGGAACATATTTGCGTCGAGTACACTCTCCTCACAATTGACAGAGTTGGTGACGTTCATCTTCATAGTTCGGTGCTTGCCATCAGCCTCCCAAGTTCCATTGAAACTTGTATTGGTGGAGAGTTTACCAGAGAACGTACCTTTAGAGAAGACAATCCAGTAAGTGTCCTTGTTGGCATAAAGACTGCTCACCTGTTCTTTGGTGAAGTCGGTGCCATTGAGTTTTCCGCCACTCATGAACCATGTCTTACCAATGAAGATATCATCGATGTCATCATCGGACGAGCAGGCCACAAGGGAGAGCACAGATGACAGGAGGATTATTACTATAACGAGATATGACTTCATATTTTATTGTATATTAGTTTTTTATACCGTTTCGTTCAAGTAACGCTTTAATTGTAGGTTCTTGTCCGCGGAAGCGTTTGTAGAGCGTCATGGGATGTTCCGTTCCTCCTTTCGACAGGATGTTGTCACGGAAACTCTGTGCTGTTTTTCTATCGAAGATTCCATTCTGTTTGAATAGAGAGAAAGCATCAGCGTCGAGAATTTCAGCCCACTTGTAACTGTAGTATCCTGCGGCATATCCTCCTGCCATGATGTGCGAGAACTGTACGGTCATACAAGTTCCCTCCACCTCGGGCAAGAGCCTCACCTGCTGTATGGCTTCACGTTCATGTTGTATGATGTCGTCAGAGAGTGGTTCCTTGATTTCGTAGTAGGACATGTCGAGCAGTCCGAACGACACCTGCCTGATGCAAGCGTATGCCACGTTGAAGTTACGGCTACGTTGCAGTCGGGCGATGATATCCTCTGGGACAGGTTCGCCCGTTTGGTAATGGAAAGCGAAAGTGTTGAGGAATTCGGGTTCCAAGGCGTAGTTCTCCATGAACTGTGAGGGCAGTTCCACAAAATCCCAATAGACGTTTGTACCACTGAGACTCTTGTGCCTCGTGTTGGCGAACATGCCATGTAGAGCGTGTCCGAACTCATGGAGGAAAGTCTCCACCTCTCCAAGAGTGAGCAACGCAGGTTTGGTGTCGGTGGGTTTTGTGAGGTTCATCACGACAGAGACGTGAGGGCGAGAGTCGATGAGAGCCTTAGTGTCATTAGTGTCATTAGCGTCCTTAGGGTCATTAAGGTCTTTAAGGTCAGAGTGGTCAACCTCTTTCCATTGCTCCTTGTAGTTGGTCATCCAGGCACCGGCGCGTTTTCCTTCCCTTGGATGGAAGTCGCAGTAGAGTACGGCCAGGAACTTCCCGTCGTGATCGAACACCTCGTATGCATCGACATCTGGATGATATACAGGGATGTCGTGGTTGGGTTTGAAACTGATGCCGTAAAGCCTCGTTGCCAGTCCAAAGACCCCTTTCTTCACTTGACTGAGTTCCAGATATGGTCGCATCAATTCAGAGTTGATGTTGTAGTCGCGCTCGAGCAATTTATTGGCATAATAACCGAAGTCCCAGGGCATGAGTTGGAAATCGTCGCCTTCCATTTCCTTGGCCAAATTCTCCACTTCAGCCACTTCTTTCCTTGCAGCAGGCATGTAGGCATTGATGAGTTGGGTGAGCATCCTGTCCACATTCTCCTTGTTCTCGGCCATGCGGTTGACGAGTTTATAGTCGGCGTAAGTCTCATATCCCAGCAAGTTGGCCAGATGCAACCTGAGATTGACAATCCTGCGGCATATCTCCATGTTGTTCTCCTTGTTGTCGTGACAGCAGATGGTGTGGTAGGCCATATACATTCTTTGTCTCAATTCACGCCTGCTGCTGTAAGTCATGAAAGGCGAGAAACTGGGCGCGTTGAGTGTGAACACCCATCCGTCTGTGCCTTTTTCTTTGGCGCAGAGTCTGGCAGCCTCTATGGCAGAGGGTTGCAATCCGTCGAGGTCTTTCTCGTCGGTGATATGGAGTGAGAAAGCGTTGATTTCGGCGAGTTTGTTCTGAGAGAACTGCAGAGTAAGTTGGCTGAGTTCAGTTGTCGTCTTCCTGTAGTCCTCTTTTTGCTCATCGTCGAGGTTGGCTCCATTTCTCACGAAACCGTCGTAAGTGTTTTTGAGCAACATCTGCTCTTCGGGAGAGAGTTGGCAGAGTTTCTTGGGGTTATCATGGTATTCGTCATAGACGGCCTTCACCCTTTGGAAAAGTCTGGGATTGAGGCTGATGTCATTGTTGTGTTCAGACAGTACCGGGGAGATTTTCTGTGCCAGTGCCTCCATGTCGGGGTTGGACTCGGCGCTGAGGATGTTAAAGAAAGTTGTGGTGACACGTTCAAGCAACTCACCCGTTGTCTCCATAGCGGAGATTGTATTTTCGAAAGAGGGTAGTTCAGGGTTGTTGACAATTCGTTCTATCTCCTCGTTCTCGATGTTGATGCCTTCTATCATGGCAGGTTCATAGTCATCCAGGGCTATGCGGTCGAAAGGCAGTGTGTTGTGAGGTGTGTTGTAGTTTTCGATGAAAATATTGCTCATATTGTTGATTTTTACCGGAGAATCAGAAGTCCGGATAGTCTTATTGTATCTGAATAGTCTTATTGTATCTGGTAAGTTGTGAGAGCAGTTTGGATGTTGTTCATAATGATGCCCATACGCTTGAGTTGTATGATTTGCTGGTCTTGTAGGCAGTTGAGTCCTTTGGAGACGTTGGTCCTCGACTCCCCGAGCAATTCGGCAAGGTCCTCCATCTTCACCTTAACCATCTTATAGCCACTCAACACGGTGGAGTGAATGCAGAAGAAACGGATGATTCTTTTCTCAATGGCACCGTTGTTCTTGAGGTTCCATACCTGTTGCTGCACTTTCTGGTATTTAGTGCTGAGCAAGTTGAGCAAATTGGTCCTGACGACATCGTAGTTGATGAGGTCGTTCTTGAACACATTCTTATCAACGAGGAAAGAGCTTCCGTCAGTCACGAACTTGTAAGTGCGGAGATAGTCCTGGTTGTATCCGAAAATACCCTCCGGCTCGAGCAAAGCGGGTGCATTGAGTATTTCGATGAACCTGTATTTGCCACCCGGTGAGACATACTCGGCGGAGTATTGCCCGCTGAGTATGTAGATGAGTTGGTTGTGCCTGTCTCCCCTCACCACGATGGTCTCCCTCTCCTTATTTTGGCAGAAGTCGAGTTTTATTCTCTCGAAAATCTGCTGGAGTTGCCTAGTACTCAGTCCTTGGAAGAGTGGAAGAAGTTGTATGCGTTCGAACATCGTGAGTTCCATAATCCACGCTGATTGAGTTGTTGTTTCATTCAAACTACAAATTTACGACTATTCCTTGAATTTCCGTTTGATTATTAAGATTTTTTCAGAAAAAAGGTAAGAATCGTAACCGCTCAGTTATTTGATAACAGTCCATATCAGAGCCATCAAGCGATGGTTACCCAGGGCCGATGGGTAATTAGCATTCGCATGAGTCACGAAGAACCATGATAGTCCAAACAGTCCAGAAAGTTCTTTCTACAGGTGCTTATCGGGATACATGGCATTCCACCATTGGGGTTCGTCCTTGAGCCATCGGTCGAACCATGCGAAGATGGTGTTCTGCCATAGTATTCGCTTGTTGTAGTCGAGGATATGATGGTTCTGCCCATCGACCAGCACCATGGCAGTGGGCCTTCCGAGTAGTTTGAGGGCGGTGTACATCTGTATGCTCTCTCCTACAGGCACGTTGGTATCGGCGGTTCCGTGGAGGAAGAGCAGCGGTGTGTGAATCTTGTCGGCATTGAAGAGCGGACTTTGGTCGACATAGAGTTTCTTGTCGGTCCAGGGATAAGAGTTGGCCATCGAGACCTCGCTGTAGGAATACCCCCAGTAACCCTCACCCCAATAACTGGTGTGGTCGGAGATTCCGGCATGTGAGATGGCAGCGGCGAAGATGTCGGTCTGTGTCTGCAGGTACTGCGTCATGAACCCTCCGTAACTGGCTCCGATGCAACCGATTTTGTCCTTATTGACCCAGGCGTGCTCACTGCAGAACTTTTTTGTGGCTCCGATGATGTCCTCAGCCACCCCTTTTCCAGCGGTGTTGACATGACGTGAGGAAAACTCCTGTCCGAAACCCGTGGCACCGCTTGGGTTCACAATCAGTACCACATAGTCGAGAGCGGCGTAAGCATGCTGCGGATATCGGTTCTCGAAATTTCGGCTGGTAGGCGAGCAACCGCCGTAGTAGTTCACTATCATGGGGTATTTCTTCGTTGCGTCGAAATGCGGCGGGAGGTAATAGCGGCAGCAGATGGTGTCGCCTCGGTCGTTGAGGTAGTTCCATGCTGTGCATTCACCCAGTTCCACCCCCTTCAAACGTTCTGCAGAGAGGTCCTCCAACAGGGAGGATTTGAGACTCTTGGTCGAGAGAGTGTAAAGTCTGTCGCTATTGGAGGCGCCTTGTCCATAGAATGCCATGACGGGGGCGGAATTGGCAACACTGAAGCTCATCACCATCTCCTC
>CACYEC010000313.1 GCA_902773225.1 uncultured Bacteroidales bacterium | reverse complement strand
GGTTTTAGTTGCTGTCTTCTTCCTCATCAGATTCATCATCCGATTCTTCAAGCCAGGACGACAACAGAACAAGGATAAAACACAAGATAAAGCAACAACACAAGATAAAGCAACAACACAAGCGAAAGAACCCCAACAGACATGAGAAAAATCATCACTCTGATTCTGGCACTGACATGTAACTTGGCACTACAAGCCCAGACGGACATCATAGAGGTCAGTTCACATGTGGTTGACGCAAAAACTGGCGAGGCACTACCCTACGTCAACATCTACGCCGCAAAGGGCGTTGGTACCATCACCAACGCCGAGGGCGATTTTACTCTGAAAGTAAACTCCGACGCATCATTGAGATTCAGTTTCGTGGGATATGAGACAGCCCAAATCAAAGCCAGCGAAATGCCCAACCGAGTAAAGCTCAAGCCCATGGCGAAAACGCTCGGCGAGGTGCAGGTCATCCCTTGGGAAACCATTCTGGTGAAGGCGGGGAACAAACTCAACAAGGACTACACAAAGCACCGTAAGGATAACAGCCAATTCTTCTATCGACTAACCACCACCTACAGGCGCAAGAACATGGCCGAGGCATTCATCAGTGCCAAGTCGGCGACCAACCTGAGAGACATCACATTCCTCAAGGGCCGGTACGGCAAACTCACCCCCGAGGGACTCACCCAACCCACCATCGCCAACATGAATTTCCACCACCCGCTTGAACTCGGTCCCAAGATTGCCGACAGTCGGTTCTGGAGTGCCCTTCGAACCCCCGTTCCCGAAATACCTTCAGTACATTACCTCAGCATCTACTACGACATCGAAGGAGAGGAATTGACCGACAACAAGGGAAGCAACATCTACAAATTCAATCTCAAAAGAAAAAAGACCAAGAACCAGTTCTGCATACTCACCGGCACGCTCTATGTGGACGTCAAAACCCTGCAGGTGCTGAAATTCGAGGGACAGGTGGAGAACATGTTTCTCGACATCTTCAAAGACTACTACCACACCACCTCGCGCATACTGGTTGACCTGACCGTGAACTACAGCCATGACAAAGGCTACACACAGGTGCAAAGCATCATCTACCACATGACCAACGGCGACCTGAGCAGTCAAGCCATACTCTACAACGTGGACGATATGAATCTGAATCTGGAGAGCGGTAAGAAAAAGGGCAAGAAAACGGGCGAGAACATGCTGGCCAGCATCAGCGATGCAGGATTCGACCAAATACTCTGGAATCACTCCAATATCGTACAGCGAACGAAAGAAGAGGAGATGCTCGCAGGAATGACCGACCAGTCGATAGTTGTCAACGACTCGATTGAAGAAGAAGAACGGCCCTCCACCCCAATGGACAGGCTCGTGGACCATCTCAAGCGCTTCGGACAAGCACTGCCACAGGAGAAGGTGTATGTCCATCTCGACAACACCTGCTACTTCATCGGTGACACAATATGGTTCTCGGCCTACACCACACAGACCAACGATGGGAAACCCTCACATATCAGCGGTGTGCTCTACGTCGAACTCTACAACCAGGAGGGATACCTCGTGGAACGCAAGTTGGTGGAAATGACCAACGGACGCGGCTACGCCAACTTCATCATCGACACCGATGCCTACGCCGGCTACTACGAACTGCGGGCTTACACACGCTGGCAACTCAACTGGGGACTGTATGAGCGAGAACACGCTAAGGACACTGACGAGTGGTTCTACTCCAAAGAGTTGCAGCACAATTTCTTCCGCGACTACGATAAACTCTACAGCCGTGTGTTTCCCGTTTATGACAAACCTAAGGAAAAAGGCGAGTACGCTGAGTTGATGACCCGGAAAACCATGCGCAGGGTGTATAAACGCGACCCGCACACACGAAAGCGTCAACTGACGTTCTATCCCGAAGGCGGTCAATTGGTGGTTGGACTGCCTTGCCGTGTGGCTTTCGAGGCCACCTGGGACGACGGACAGCAACTGGAAGGCGCAATCGGTGACGCCAAAGCCGAGAACAGAGGACGCGGAACGATAGAAGTCACTCCTTCTGCCAAGGAAAAACGTGAACTGACCTTTACCACAACGGACGGAGCCGAGGTGAAAGCCCGACTGCCCGAGGCTGTCCAGACTGGTGTGGCACTGCGGGTGAATGTGGGTCGCGACAGCATCGACATCATCGTCCGACGCACCAACGACCTACTCAACGACACCCTCGGTCTGACCATTATGCGTGAGGGGGTCTTGCAGCAATTCCATCCTCTTGCAGGTCAGTCTCAGCACCTGCGTCTGGCCAGCAAAGAACTGAAAGCGGGCGTGAACCAGGCGACAGTGTTCGATAGCAACGGACGCGTCTGGGCCGACCGACTCTTCTTCGTGAAAGACAGCACCACCATAGGAACAAACGTGACCATCTCTGGCGTGAAAGACAGCTACCAGCCTTACGAACCCATCGTACTGACGGTAAACACCCCCGCTACGACGGGAGGCAATATGTCGTTAACCGTGCGCGATGCCTCTCACCGCGACGTGCTTTACGACAACGCTTCACTGATGACAGAGATGCTCCTTTCATCCGAAATCAAGGGATTCGTACCCAATCCCGAGTTCTATTTCGAGCATAACGACAACATACACAACCGCGCCCTCGACTTGCTGATGCTCACCCAGGGATGGAGACGGTTCAAGTGGCATGATATGGCCGTGAGAAACGCATGGCAACTGACTCACTCGGCAGAACGCACTCCCATCATCACTGGCAAAGTGTACAAGACACCTAAAGAGTTCTTTGACTACGATGTCATCACTAAAGAGCAAATGGACTTACTCCAAGAGGATGCGGACCAACATTTCTCCGAAATCGACAGTTACGACCCGGGCTGGAGTGAGACCGCAAACAACACAAACAGCAACGCCGACAACCACTGGCAACAGAATGTCGACGAACTGCTCAGCGCCAACAACGGCAAGACCAACGAACTCGCCGACATCATCTATTATCCTGGCGACTACCACAGTTCTTTCGCAAAGAAAGGCTTGAGAGTGCACACTGAGTGG
>CACYEC010000312.1 GCA_902773225.1 uncultured Bacteroidales bacterium | reverse complement strand
GCTAAGGGAGATTACATTATTCAATGTGATTCTGATGACTGGGTGGAAAAAGACATGTATGAGACACTCATCAACAAAGCAACAGAAACAGATGCCGATATCGTGGTATGCGCTTTCTTTCATGAGTTTCTTCATTCACAGAAAATCGAATCTTTTGAAGAGAAAACACCTCATGAAGCCATATTGTCAAAAGGTGGTAATTATTGGTGGAGCACATGTAATAGATTGGTAAAGAAATCGTTGTACTTCGACAATGACGTTTTTCCCATTCCCGATATCAATATGATGGAAGATGTGTGCGTCATGATGAGGCTTTATTATTTTGCCAAAAGGATTGAATATGTCCATCAACCTCTTTATCATTACGACAGAACAAGAGAAGGTTCGTTAATGCATAAGGCATGCTCCACAAAATCACTTTTAGAGAGAAAAAAATGTGTGGACTTTCTAAACGCTTTTTTCGAAAGTAATCATTTTGATTTCACCGAAATCTACAATCTTTACAAATCCAACATCCGTGACAGTTTTTTACTACAAAATCCTCCTAATTGGAAAGAATGGAGACAGTGTTATCCAGAAACATGGAAAACTGTATGGGCAAACAAATCACTCAGTTTAATGTACAGATTGTGTTACACTTTGGCCTCATGGGGGATTCTTACACCTTTTAAGTTATATACGAGGAAGGCTAAATACAGATGAAAAAGCCTCATCATAAGACCTTTCATTTTGCATAAGGCAACTATCAATTATACACCGCGATATTTGTTCCATTATAGGTGATGCGGTAGCGCAACAAGCCACGGACATCGGTCTGGGGACGGGCAGTGGAGTCTTTGGATGTGATGACACCGAGGTTGTTCATGTCGTAGGTAAGGCCGCAATGTGAGCAAGAGGCATAGCCTGCGTCATCAAGCGTGAGTCGTCGGAAGTTGCGGTCGCAGTTGGGACAGGCCAGGTCGTATGCCAGGTGCTGTCCGTAGATGTTGGTGCCTACAATAAGACCACCTAACCCGTAATTGAAATATTTCTGCGTCTCGTTGATAGTATAGCGACCTGTACCCATGGCGTTGGTCATCACTATTTCCGTCTTTCCATTGCTGCTTTCCCTGCGTATAGTGCAGAACTGTCCGTAGTTGCCCATGGTAGTGAACAACTGTTGCGAGGCCGTGACCATATAACTGAAGTTCACAGGATATTTCTTGGAGAACTCGCTGTAACTGTCACTGCAAGCACATAGCACAGCGAAAACCAGCAATAGAACTATCGGAAATCGTTTCATCATCTGACTATATCTTAAAAGGGACTATATTTCCGGGAAATCTGATGAGTTTCTTTGACGGATGACCCTCTAAAACCATATTTGGGGATTGGAAATGACTGCATCGATGCGCGACATTTCATCCTCACTGAAATTCATGTTGTTGAGTGTCTCTAAGTTGTTTTTCAACTGGTCGAGGGTGCGCGTACCTAAGATGACAGAGGTCACACGCTTGTCGGTCAACAGCCATGCCAGTGCCATCTGGGAAAGCGACTGACCGCGTTCTTGGGCAATAAGACCAAGTTGGCGGGATGCCTCTACTCGTTCTGGTGTCACCTGCGACTCCTTGAGAAATCCCTCCTTACGTGCAGCACGACTTCCTTCAGGTATGCCGTTGAGGTATTTTCCAGTGAGCAGTCCTTGTGCCAAAGGAGAGAAGCAGATGATGCCCGACCCGTTGTCTGCAGCCACCTGAAAATTGTTCTTTTGTGCATGAGGGTCGAACATGGAGCATCGATACTGGCTCAGCAGACAAGGTACATGGGCCTCGGCGAGGATGTCATAGCATTTTTGTTGCAAGGCAGGGGGATATTTGGAAATACCCACATAGAGTGCCTTACCTTGGCGCACGATGTCGATGAGGGCCTGCATCGTCTCTTCCACAGGGGTTATTCCATCATAACGGTGGCTGTAGAACACATCGAAATAGTCGAGTCCTGTACGGCGCAGGCTCTGGTCACACGAGGCTATGAGGTTCTTACGCGAAGAACCATCTCCATAAACACCAGGCCACATCTCATGACCGGCTTTGGAGGCGATGAACATCTCATCACGATGCCCCGCAAGGTTTTCCTTGAGAATCTTGCCGAAATTGCGCTCTGCACTGCCTGGAGGTGGACCATAGTTGTTGGCCAAGTCGAAGTGGCACACACCATGCTCGAAAGCATATAATATCATATCGCGCGCTGCGGCGTAGTCATCCACGTCGCCGAAATTGTGCCAGAGTCCTAAAGAGAAAACGGGCAACTGCACGCCTGAATGTCCACAATAATTATAAATCATAGAGGAAATGTGGGTTTAATGAGGTAGAAGGGACTAATGGGTTTAATGGGCGGATGAAGAGAATATCATTGTGCTCCTGTAGAGAGGAGGGCATTGATGGCGTCTTCCATCTTCTGGAACTGGAAGCCTTCGGTCACCTGTTGCATCAAGGCTGTGATGCGGTCGTTGCAGAGGTTGCCTATACTACCCTCGTGGGTGTGATGAATGTTTTTGTCAGGTTTGAAACTGCCGGCTTCGATGTCCAGACCCACTTTCTTGTAAGCGTCGCGGAAAGGCATTCCATTGGTGGCGAGGCGATTCACCTCCTCCACACTGAACATATTGTCGTAAATGGGATTGTCGAGGATATGTTCGTTCACCTTCATCTTGCCAATAATGTAGGCCGACATCTTCAGACAGTCTTTCAGTTCATCGAAAGCAGGAAGGAAGGCTTCCTTGATAATCTGAAGGTCGCGGAAATAACCGCAGGGCAGGTTGTTCATGATGAGGGTGATGGTCTGTGGCAGAGCCTGCAGTTTGTTGCATTTGGCGCGTGTGAGTTCAAACACATCAGGATTCTTCTTATGTGGCATGATGCTCGACCCGGTGGTACAGTTGTCGGGCAGTTTCACGAAACCGAAATTCTGGTTGCTGAACATGCAGGCGTCGAACGCCATCTTGGCGATGGTGCCAGCGATACTGGCCATGGAGAAGGCGACGTTCCTTTCAGTTTTGCCACGTCCCATTTGCGCATAGACCACATTGTAGTCCATGGAGTCGAATCCCAACAGGTCGGTGGTCAACTGACGGTTGAGCGGGAAGGAAGAGCCATATCCGGCAGCGGAACCCAGTGGATTTCTATTGGTCACTTTCCATGCCGCCAGAAGATATTGCATGTCATCGACAAGGCTCTCTGCATAGGCACCGAACCAGAGTCCAAAACTTGATGGCATTGCCACCTGCAGATGGGTATAGCCTGGCATGAGCACATCTTTATATCTGTTGCTTTGAGCGATGAGTTCGGAGAAGAGGTCGAGGGTGAGAACGGCCAAATCTTTAATTTGGTCACGGATGAAGAGTTTAAGGTCCACCAGCACCTGGTCGTTGCGAGAGCGTCCACTGTGGATTTTCTTGCCAATGTCGCCCAATCGACGGGTGAGCATCAGTTCCACTTGGGAGTGGACATCCTCTACGCCTTCCTCTATCACGAAGTCGCCTTTGTCTGCCTCATCGTATATGTTCCTCAATTCCCTAAGGAGCAATTTGAGTTCTTCAGCGGTGAGCAACCCGATGGTTTGTAGCATAGTGATATGCGCCATGCTTCCCAAGACGTCGTACTTCGCGAGATAGAGGTCCATCTCACGGTCGCGTCCAATGGTGAATTGCTCTATCTCAGATGTCATTTGGACATTCTTGGTCCATAGTTTGTCTGCCATGAGTCAATTACTTGTTTGGTAGTACTTAAACCTATGTTTATTTGTCCCGAATCAATAGGGCATGAGGGCCAGCATGTCTGCGATTTTTTCCACTGCCTTTTCAATTTTGCTACCTAACATCTGCTTGATGAAGAAGTTGAGGTCGGCGTCAAGTGTGACACGTATTTTGCTGGTCATTTCGGTCACTGGCAACATCTGAACCCATAGCCTGAACCCTACCGGTGAGTTCACTGACTCGTATTTCACACATTTCATCGGTTCGCGTTCAACGATTCTCACAGACAGTTTGCCAAAGCCTGGCACGTCAACACTCACATCATCAGCCGTGAACTCCATCGACTGTATATACTTCTTCACATCGCCGATTTTGTCGGCGGGTATCCCGTTAAAACGCTCTTCGTATGCAGGGTTGTTGACCTTATCCTTAATCTCGCCGAAGTTGTTCAGGTTCGACAGTTTGTTATAGACGCTTTCCTGTGGATAACCCACCTGTTTCACGTCGCTTACGTATTTTGCCATTGCTGTGCTTATTGGTTTAATTACAAGTTGATTCTTACTTAATAGGTGAATGCAAGCATCATGCCTGCGACTACGTTTTCAGACAGTTTGTCAGTGTTCCCTAAGAACAAATGTGATTATTTCTTCCAGTTGGCGGGGTCTTTCCTCCACTCGTTCAGTACAGGAATGTCCTTCTCTGTGATGTAGCCTGTTTGCAACGCCACTTCAAGCACAGCCTCATAATTGGTGAGCGTGATGAGGCGCACACCTGCATCATTGAATGCTTGCTCCGCTACATCGAAACCGTAGGTATATGATGCCACCATGCCTATGACCTCGCAACCTGCCTTACGGATGGCCTCCACTGCTTTCAGACTACTTCCGCCTGTGGAGATGAGGTCTTCAACTACCACCACCTTCATGCCTGGCTGCAATTCACCTTCGATGAGGTTCTCCAGTCCGTGGTCTTTGGGCTTGGACCTAACGTAGGCAAATGGCAGGCTAAGGGCATCAGCCACCAGCGCCCCCTGTGGGATGGCACCTGTCGCTACACCTGCGATGGCATCCACTTCCTGAAAGTTCTCCAGTATGACACGACTGATTTCAAGTTTCACGAACGAACGCAAATCGGGGAAAGAAAGTGTCTTTCGGTTATCGCAATAAAAAGGCGACTTCCATCCCGAAGCCCAAGTGAATGGATTTTCGGGTTGCAATTTGATGGCTTTAATCCTCAGCAGTTTCTCTGCGAAAATCTTCTCTAATGTACTCATATTTCTATCGTTTTATGCTGTTCATAAACCTTAATATGCAAAGTTACGAAAAATCAAGGGCAGAACAAAAGAATCAACCTTTTTTGTGCTAACTTTGCATTCATAAATACCGTTCAACGAAAAGAAATAGATGAAAATAGATTCCATAGACTTGGGCTATCGCCCCGTGATGCTGGCTCCGATGGAGGATGTCACCGACAAGGCTTTCCGGCTTCTATGCAGGAGTTTCGGTGCATCGATGGTGTATTCGGAGTTCGTGAGTGCCGATGCACTGATACGTTCGGTCAACCGTTCTTTAGCCAAAATTGCCATCAGTGATGAAGAGCGTCCTGTGGCAGTACAGATATACGGACGCGACGTGGCTTCGATGGTCGAGGCCGCACGTATGGTGGAAGAACAGGCTCATCCTGATGTGATAGACCTCAATTTCGGTTGCCCCGTAAAGAAAGTGGCTGGAAAAGGCGCTGGGTCTGGTATGCTCAAGAATGTACCGTTGATGCTTGACATCACCCGTGCCGTAGTCGAAGCGGTGTCCTTGCCTGTCACGGTCAAGACTCGTCTGGGTTGGGACCATGAGAACAAGATTATCGTGGAACTGGCCGAGCAACTCCAAGACTGTGGCATCAAGGCGCTGACCATCCATGGGCGCACGCGTAGTCAGATGTACACAGGGGAGGCTGATTGGACCCTTATTGGCGAAGTGAAGAACAATCCACGAATGATTATCCCCATCATCGGCAACGGTGATGTGACTACACCGCAACGAGCTAAGGAATGTTTCGACCGTTATGGGGTGGATGGCATCATGATTGGCAGAGCTTCTTTCGGACGCCCATGGATTTTCCGCGAAGTACGGCATTACCTTGACACTGGCGAGGAGGACACCACGCTGACCACCCATGCCAAACTCGAAATTCTGCGCGATGAGATTGTGAAAAGCGTGGAATGTTCTCCAAAAGGTGAACTCGGGGGAATAATCCATATCCGCCGTCATTTGGCTTCTTCCCCGCTTTTCAAAGGCATTCCCGATTTTCGCTCCACCCGTATCCGCATGTTACGCGCGGAGACGCAAGACGAACTGTTCAACATACTCGATGAGATAGAGCGGAATTTCCTGACGGATTAAAACACACAGAAAGCCTGAAGCATTCGCTTCAGGCTTTCTTTATTGATTGTCTGCCGACATCATAAGTCGGCACACCTAACGTCGTTTTGATTTACATCAAGTCGTCAAAACTGCTCTTGATACCGCCATTCTGGTCGTTGTCGCCATTCTGGTTATGGTTGCCATCGCGACGTGGACGGTGGTCATTATCACGACGTGAACGACGGTCACCACGATCACCACGCTCGCCACGATCCTCACGGCGAGGACGTTGTGGACGCTCCTGGAAATTCTCAGGTTTGTCGATAAGCACACGATGGGATAGTTTGAACTTGCCTGTCTTGCTGTCAATCTCAAGCAATTTCACTGAAATCTTGTCGCCTTCCTTTATGCCGGCATCCTCTACTGTCTCAAGACGCTTCCAGTCAATCTCGGAAATATGGAGCAGACCGTCCTTGCCTGGCAGGAATTCTACGAAGCAACCGTAAGGCATAATGCTACGGACTGTGCCTTCATAAACCTCGCCCACTTCGGGTATGGCAACGATGGCCTTGATTTTGGCAATAGCTGCGTCAATGGCCTCCTTGTTTGGGGCGGATACCTGCACCTTGCCCACTCCGTCAACCTCGTCAATGGTAATGGTGGTCTGAGTGTCTTCCTGCATCTGCTGGATAATCTTGCCACCAGGACCGATAACGGCTCCAATGAACTCCTTTGGAATGATAATCTGCTCAATACGAGGAACATGTGGCTTAAGTTCTGGACGCGGCTCAGAGATGGTCTTCATCATCTCGCCCATGATGTGCTCACGGCCTGCCTTAGCCTGCATGAGGGCTTTCTCCAAAATCTCGTATGACAGTCCGTCGCATTTGATATCCATCTGAGTCGCGGTCAAACCATCCTTGGTACCTGTCGTCTTGAAGTCCATGTCGCCAAGGTGATCCTCATCACCGAGAATGTCAGAAAGCACGGCGTATTTGTCCTCACCTGGATTCTTAATCAGACCCATGGCGATACCTGCAACAGGTTTCTTGATTGGCACACCGGCATCCATCAAAGCGAGTGTTCCAGCACATGTGGTGGCCATGGATGAAGAACCATTCGACTCAAGCACATCAGAAACAACGCGGATGGTATAAGGATAATCCTCGGGAATCTGTCCCTTGATTCCTCTCCATGCCAAATGGCCGTGTCCGATTTCACGACGGCCTACACCACGCTGGGCCTTGGCCTCACCAGTGGAGAATGGAGGGAAGTTGTAGTGCAGAAGGAAGCGCTGGTAATAGCGTTCCAAAGCACCGTCAACAAGTTTCTCATCGAGTTTGGTACCCAGGGTGGCAGTAGCCAAAGCCTGTGTCTCACCACGTGTGAAGATGGCGCTTCCGTGGGGTCCTGGCAGTGGGCTGACCTCGCACCAGATAGGACGTATGTCGGTGGTGACACGACCATCGAGACGTGTACCCTCGTCAAGAACGCAACGACGCATGGCGTCGCGCTCTACATCATTATAGTAGCGGTCAATCATGCCGTTCTTCTCTTCCAGTTCCTCCTCACTGAGGTCAGCGTGAGCGGCAGCGTATGCTTCCTTGAATCCGTCGCGGATGGCAGCGAAAGCATCCTCGCGGGCATGTTTGTCGCGGTTGCCCTCCTTGGTGATCTGGTAGCATTTCTCGTAGCAGTCTTTACGAACCTGCTCGCGCAATTCTTCGTCGTTCACCTCGTGGCAGTATTCACGCTTCACATCGGTACCCAGTTCCTTCTGCAACTCCTTCTGCATCTGGCACATAGGCTTGATGGCATCGTGGGCGGCTTTCAAGGCGGCAAGCAAGTCTTGCTCGCTCACTTCTTTCATCTCGCCTTCCACCATCATGATGTTTTCTTCTGTGGCACCTACCATCAAATCCATGTCGGCCTCTTTCAACTGCTCGAAAGTCGGATCGATGACAAACTCACCATTGATTCTTGCCACGCGGACTTCTGAGATAGGTCCTTCGAAAGGTATATCTGAAGCAGAAAGCGCTGCAGAGGCGGCGAATCCTGCAAGAGCGTCGGGCATGTCAACACCGTCGGCTGAGAACACAATGACATTCACATAAACCTCGGCGTGATAATTAGATGGGAACAATGGACGCAGGGCGCGGTCCACAAGTCGGCAGGTTAGGATTTCCTCATCTGATGCCTTGCCTTCCCTTTTGGTGAAACCACCTGGGAAACGGCCGGCAGCCGAGTATTTTTCTCTGTACTCAACCTGTAAAGGCATGAAATCTGTTCCTGGAACTGCATCTTTTGCGGCGCATACAGTGGCCAGCAGCATCGTCTTACCCATGGTAAGCATCACGGCTCCATCGGCTTGTTTCGCCAGTTTTCCTGTCTCAATGCTAATTTCTCTTCCGTCAGGCAATGAGACCTTCTTTGTAATAACGTTCATCTTAATTGGTTGTAAAAAAAT
>CACYEC010000311.1 GCA_902773225.1 uncultured Bacteroidales bacterium | reverse complement strand
TGGACAGCCCATACCATTGTGGCTGCCATCAGAAATAACTTTACTCGTTTCATAAGCGTTACGTTTTTTAGGTTAATACTTTTTGATGATTATTGTTGGAGTCACGAAACGATTGCGATTCCGTTGGCAAAGTTACAGTGCCGAGCCGGCAGAAAGCAAGTTTTTTCGTTTGCTTTTACTTTGCATTTCACTTGCAAACATTTTGCAAACTATCAAGTTTCGATAGAAAGGATGAAATCGTCCCAGTCCTTGGCACCGCCTTTTCTCCCGAAGACCTTGTAAAACAGTCGACTACGTACCGTACTGATTGTACTGACATCGCGCGACAGCACAGTGGCGATTTCTGTCGGTGAAATATGCAGTTTGATGAGCAGGCATACTTGGTACTCCAGTTCCGACATGGCGTAAAGCGACCTCAGTTGACTGCTAAAGCCAGGATAAACACGCTTCAGTTGCTCTTCTATCTCTGTCCATTCTTGTTCTTTCAGTTGTTGGCCTGAAGAAATGCGTTGTTGCAGTTTGTGGTAGTCATCGGAAGCGAAAAACTCGTTTTCCACCGTCGCGATGACTTGCCTCACTGATGCTGGACGGTTCTCTTGTACCTCATGGATTTGTTGCAGTTGGAGTTGTAGTCTTCGTCGTTCTCTCCTATTAACCAAAGCCATCTGGGCGATGAACAGCGCACCAAGGATGATGAAGGCAGAGAAGACAGCAAAACCATTAATGACATTCGCTTGATGACGCTCTTTGGTGGAGAGCACATAGCGGCGTAACTCGTCATTCGGCTCGTCCATAAGTTCTGACTTGTTAATGCCGAGGATGTCGTCGCCCCAGTTTTCAGCGATATCTTTCGCCCGAACCCAGGTATATTGCATACCGTACCGCTGGATGATGATGCTCGTGTCGTTCAAGATAGTTAGCGGACGTGGGTCATCCCCTTCTAAATAGAGATAACTGTCGCCGCGGTCAATCAGTGTGATTTCGAATTTGTCTCTTGGCACCACGACCATTCCAGTGGCTGTGGCAGATAGGGTGCATTCGTAGAGTGTGCTGTCGCTGTCATAGATGTGACAGATGGTACTGTTTTCCATAGGGTAGTTAGAAATATAACCTTCGGGAGATTTCACTTGTCTTAGTGTCCATACTCCCTTCAGAAAAAAGGCCTTGTCTTTCATGTCGTGATGGCCACAACCGATTATCATCAGGCAGGAGGTCAGAATCAATAGCAGTCGTTTCATGTCTTTAGTTTTGTATATATCCATAGTACAAAATTACTGATATTTCCTCATTTTTACATGCAAACACAGTTTGCAATTTGTTTGCATCTGCACTCACTGTCTCTTTTTCGGCAGTTTGTTGAAACGATAGACGACATGAAGGAGTGCGTAGCGGGGCAGGACGTTGGTGTAGCTTTCGGTGCGTCCTTGTGCGTTGACAATGCGTGTGACGTTGTCGAGTTGATTGAGAATGTCGAAACCGTCGAGCATGACCAACAACTTCCCTTTGCAGAACGGAAGTGAGAGACGGGCATTCCAGACGAGGTCACTGCTGTTGAGTTGGGAATCAGCGTAGCCAGTGCGGGTATAGAATGATAGGTCGGTGTTGAGCTCCAATTTCCAAGGAAGTTTCAGCAGTGCTGTGAGACTATTGGTGAGTGTGAGTGGTTCTTGCGTCTCGAAGTCTGTGCGCTTGCTGGTGAATCGCTGCCATAGCGTGGTGCTATTGAGGCTGAACGAGTGCTCGCCTATTTTGTACGAAAGGTTTAATGTGTTGCTGAGTTGGAACGAGTTGACGATGCTGTGCCGCTGGTCTACCAAGTCTACGCTGTGGCGGTAGCGGATGTCGGGGTTGATACGGAGACGCAATGGATGATTTTTGCCGATAGCAGTGTTGAAATAGTAGTAGGCGTCGGCATCCCAGTTACCGTTCACGTTGCTGGCTTGCCAAGTGCGGACACCTGTTGTGCGGTCGTACTGGTAGCCCATGGCGAGTGCGTCTTGCACGAAAGAATAGCCTATGGCATAATGGTGGGAGGTCTCTTTTCGCTTTTCGTTACCCCACTTGTGCACAAAGGAGAATTGGTGGTTGATGGCATTGTGCAGATGGTCGTTGCCAAGGTGGATGTTGAGTGGATCGGTGTCGTCGCGCATGTCGATAAGGTTCAGCAGGTCTGGCGTTTGTGTCGTGGCGATGTATTGGAGACAGAGTTTGTAGGCGTTGCCAGTCTTCATGGACATGTATGAGTATTCCACGAAGCAGTCCCATATGTTGATGGGCATGGTGTTGCGCACAATGGTGGTGTCGATGGCTCCGCGCTGGTAGTCCATCCGTTGACGGCTCAGTGTGATGGGGAAACCGAGTTGCGACCACCATCGCTTTGTATAGTCTTCATTGTCGGTGTAGGAGTTGAAAAACAAACGGGGACTGAACTCGTAAATATCCTCGGTAAAGTGGCTCGAGTAGCTGTTTCGTCGGTCGATGTGCTGCTCATACTCGTGAACGGATGGCAACTGTCCGAGGGCGTAGGTGGTGTCGATATCGAAGAGCGAGGACTCTCGCCGATGGTCGTTGTGGGTGTAGTCGGCACTGAGTTGCAGACGGATGAGGTCTGTGAAGTTAATTTGGTAGGTGCTGTATGCGCCTGCTTTCCATGAGCGGTCGGGATGGTTGCGGTGGTAGCGGTTGAGTGTGGTCGGCTCCTGTGGGAACCTTGTGGAATAGTTGACTTGCTGCCGTTGATATCCGTCTTCTTTTTTCTCGGTATGGCTGGCTTCAGTACGCAACGACATCCAATCGGGGCTGTGTCGGAACTTGAAGGTGCTCTGCATACGTAGTGTGCCGTTGAAGTCGTGGCCTTCGGTGATGCCGCATTGCAAGTTTCGGTGGATGAGACTGTCGTTCTGGTAGAGTGCTGTCGCAAGTTGGTTGCTGCTGTTGTCGTACTTGTTGTATTGGATAGAGGGCTGGATGAGTAGTTGGCACATCTTGAAGTTGTGGGTATAGACATGTCCACTGTTGAGCCGCAGGTTCTTGTTTCGCTGTACTTGTGTCATCCGCTCGTACGTGTCGCCCGATGCGAGGTAGTTCTGTCGGTTGGTGTTGGTCTGTCGGTCAAGGTCTGTATGTGTCAGTTGCACGTTGCCGTTGATGGCCCATAGTTTATCGCGGTCATCCACGTTGTAGTCCAGACCTGTTTGTTTATGAGTCAACTCACCGCCCTCCTGCAGTCGTTGCGGGTTCCAACTGCCACTTTCACCGGGTTTTCGGTCGCCGTTCAGGTTGTTGGCCGCACCATAGACGGCAATGCGTGAGTGGTCGGAGAAACGGAGGGCGAAGAGACGTGCCAGCCACCGTTCTTCAGTGCCGCGGCCAGCCTCTACGTTGGCGAGTGTGCCTATGCTGTACTCTTTCTTCAGTTTCACGTCCATCACGTATCGGTTGTCGTCCATGACATGCTGTCCGAGGAACTCGCTCTGCTCACCCCACTTGTCGTAGATTTGTATGTCCTTCACGGTGTAGGCGGGCAGGTTGTCGAGCATGATGGTGTGGTCGCCTCGGAAGAAGTCTTTGCCGTTGAGCAGCAGTGCATCGACATACTTGCCGTTGTGGTAGATACGACCACCCTCTTTCAGTTCGATGCCTGGCAACTGGCGCACCAAAGCGTCGAGCATCGACCCTTCGGCCAGTTCAAAGGCGTCGGCGTTGAACACGAGGGTATCGCCTTTGTAGTAGAACTGGATTTTTGAGGCGGTGACATTCACCTCGGGCAGCATTAACGACTTGACGATGCGTTTCAGATAGACGGGCGGCAACTCGCGCCTTTGTTCCCGCCGGTAGATGTTGTCGAATTCGTAGGGCATCTTGGTGGTCATGAACCCCTCGTAATCAGCCTGGATG